>NZ_CAWMEB010000201.1:0-42374 GCF_963866145.1 Xenorhabdus sp. NBAII XenSa04 | reverse complement strand
CTGGACAGCCACGGGCAACCGGTGCCGTTAGGCGGTGTGGGGGAAATCTATATCGGTGGGGTAGGGGTCGCACGGGGGTATCTGAACCCGCCAATTTTAAGTGAAGAACGCTTTATTCCTGACCCCTTTAGCCCCGTATCGGGTGCCCGGATGTACCGGACCGGGGATATGGCCCGTTACCTGCCGAACGGTAGTCTGGAGTTCCTGGGCCGTAACGACCAGCAGGTGAAAATTCGCGGTTTCCGTATTGAACCGGGAGAAATTGAAATCCGCTTGCTGGAATACCCGGTGGTGCAGGAAGCGGTTGTGCTGGCACGGGATGACGGGCAGGGTAAACGGCTGGTGGCCTATATCGTGGCGGAAACGGGGGGAGCGGAAGCCGATGAAACACTGGTTAACGACTTGCGTACCCATCTGATCGCTGTTTTGCCGGATTATATGGTACCGGCGGCCTTTGTGCGTCTGGACAGCTTCCCGCAGACCCCGAATGGCAAACTGGATCGCCGGGCACTACCGGCCCCGGATGGAGAGGCCTTTGTTCGGCAGATCTATGAAGCCCCACAGGGGAAAATGGAAATCGCATTGGCGGCGATCTGGCGGGAAATCTTAGGCGTCGAGCAAATCAGTCGGCATGATAATTTCTTTACACTGGGAGGCCATTCATTGCTGGCGATGCAAGTAATGAACCGAATAGCGGCTTTAGGGATGGAATTGCCACTGAGTGAATTGTTTAGCTCCCCTTCTTTGGCGGCACTGGCTGAAAAATTCCAGATTCGGTCTGATCAACAAAGCACATTGCCTCCTATCCTGCCTGTCTCCCGTGAGGGGGGATTGCCACTGTCATTCGTTCAAGAGCGCATGTGGCTTCTGACGCAATTTAAAGGTGCCAGTGAACACTATAATATGCCGCTCGTGTTACATTTGCGTGGACAACTGGATATTGCAGCCTGGCAGCAGGCACTGGATGTGTTATTTGCTCGTCATGAAGCCCTGCGCTCGGTCTTTGTTTCTGTTGACGGTCAGCCTCAGGTTCGCCTGCTGGCGGCAGATCGTGGGCTGCCGTTGGTTCATCATGACCTGCGTGGGTGCCAGGATGCCGAAACAGAGTTAAAACGACTGCGTACTGAGGAGGTGTATGCGCCATTCGATTTCAGCCAGGGGCCGCTTGTTCGGACGAGGCTTATCCAGTTGGCGGATGACGACTATCAGTTTTTGCTGACACAGCACCATATTATTTCCGATGGTTGGTCAGTGAAGGTACTAATAGATGAACTGAACTCGCTCTATACGGCTTTTCTGGCCGGGCAACCGAATCCTTTACCCGTGCTGGCGATCCAGTACCCTGATTATGCAGTCTGGCAGCGGCAGTGGTTTTCTTCCGAATATATGCAGAAGCAAGTTGACTATTGGCGCACGGCGTTGGCTGATGCACCGACTCTGCTGAATTTACCGACAGATCGGCCACGCCCATCGGAGCAGTCGTTTGCCGGTCAGGTTTTACCCATCAATTTGAATGTGGAATTAATAACCGCCTTGAAGCGTCTGAGTGTACAGCACAATGTCACGTTATTTATGACATTATTGTCCGCCTGGACGGTGGTCTTATCGCGTTTGTCCGGTCAGGAGGATATTATTGTTGGAACCCACAGTTCTGGCCGTAGTCGTCAGGAAGTGGAGCCATTAATTGGATTCTTCGTGAATACACTGGCGTTACGCACAAGAGTTTCGGGTGAGTTGACGGTAGCGGAGTTGCTGGCACAAGTGCGGCAAACCACGCTAGCGGCACAGGCGCATCAGGATTTGCCGTTTGAACAGATGATGGAAATTGTACAACCGTCACGCCAGCTAGACCATATACCGTTGTGTCAGGTCGTATTTGCCTGGCAGGATTATGAAGATTCTGACTGGACATTGCCGGGGCTGACAGCGTCATCAATTGCTCATGATTTAAATATTACCAACTATGATCTCGAAATAGAGTTTTTTGAAGAGAATGGCATAGTTGCCGGAGCGGTAAGTTATGCCACCGCTCTGTTTGACCAATCGACCATAGAACGGCACATTGACTATTTGCTCACTGTACTGCAAATCATGGTGGATAATCCCCAACAGCGGATCAGGGAAATTGTTGTTTCTCTGTAAATTAGGGCTAACTCCCGCCAGATCAGGCGGGAGTTGATAGGAGAGATGTATTACTCTGTTTTATCCACATATTCGCACAGATCTTCAATAATACAAGATCCACAGCGTGGTTTACGGGCAATACAGGTATAACGACCGTGTAAAATTAACCAATGGTGGCAATCTACTTTGAATTCATCAGGTACAACTTGCAATAGCTTCTTTTCGACTTCATCAACATTTTTTCCCGGAGCAAATTGAGTCCGATTGCTGACACGGAAAATATGGGTATCGACAGCTATCGTCGGCCAGCCAAAGGCAGTGTTCAAAACAACATTGGCTGTTTTACGACCGACGCCCGGTAATGCTTCAAGCGCTACGCGATCTTCCGGTACTTCGCCTTGATGCTTTTCCAACAAGAGCCGGCAGGTTTTAATCACGTTCTCGGCTTTAGTGTTATATAACCCGATAGTCTTTATATACTCTTTTAAGCCATCGACGCCCAAATTAAGGATGGCTTGTGGCGTATTGGCAACCGGATAAAGTCTTGCCGTTGCCTTATTGACGCTGACGTCTGTTGCTTGTGCTGACAGCAATACCGAAATCAGCAGTTCAAATGGTGAATTGAAAACCAATTCAGTCGTTGGATTAGGGTTGTTATCCCGTAAGCGGGTTAAAATTTCGACCCGTTTTTGTTTATTCATACCTGATTACGCCTTTATCCTCTTGTGATATGGCTGCCGCAGCCTTTTGCTATGTTGTCATAGCGACGTGTTTTAGTATCTGTACGGCTTTTAATTCGCTCATCAATGATATATTTCCCGGCCAGCATCAAACCTAATCCAATAAATGCACCTGGTGGTAAAATGGCTAGCAGGAATGGGGAATCCATATGCACAATTTCAATACGTAATGATTTGGCCCAACTCCCTAATAATAGATCAGCACCGTCGAAAAGTGTGCCATTACCCAAAATTTCACGCATGGCGCCAAGCACAAATAGGGTAAATGTTGCACCAAGACCCATTGCAATCCCATCAAGCGCTGAGTGATAGATGGCGTTTTTTGACGCGTAGGCTTCCGCACGTCCGATAACAATACAGTTAGTCACAATTAGCGGGATAAAAATCCCCAATGATTCATATAATCCGAATGCAAAGGCATTGATTAACATCTGAACGGCACTGACAACAGATGCAATAATCATCACATAAATAGGAATACGGATTTCGTGAGGAACCCAACGGCGTAAAGCGGATACGGCGATGTTGGTGCTCAACAGAACCAGTGTTGTTGCCAATCCCAGTCCCAGTGCATTAGTGGCAGTAGAAGAGACTGCTAAAAGGGGACAAAGCCCCAAGAGCTGTACTAATGCGGAGTTGTTTTTCCATAACCCCTGAAGAAATAGATTTTTGGTTTCACTCATTTATTTTGTTCCACATGTGGATAATGAAGAAAGTTGTGCCGGCATGGTTTCCATATAGAGAGCTGTCCGTTTCACTGCATTGACAACAGCACGAGGAGTGATGGTTGCTCCCGTGAACTGGTCAAATTCCCCGCCATCTTTTTTAACTGCCCAATGAGGATCATTATTGGAAGTGATTTTCTTGCCAGAAAAAGCAGAGATCCAATCGGATATGCGGGTATCAATTTTATCCCCTAACCCCGGAGTTTCATGATGTTCGGTAACACGCACACCGAGTACCTTGCCAGAAAAATCTGCCCCGACCAGTAGTTGGATAGCCCCTGAATAGCCATCAGGTGCAGTGCTTTCTATTGCAGCAGCAACCGGAGTTCCATTTTTACGTGCCAGATAGAGACGATGGGGTTGTTGATTACCTAAAGCATCTGCTGTTACCAGATAACATTCATTTAGCATGTTGTTATCATACAGCGCAGGAGGAACAACCTGATCTAATAATACCTTATGCTGTAACGCTGCTTGTTCTGCAATCCGGTCTTTTGTCAATGAATAAACAATTGCCGTTAACCCAGTGGTACAAGCAGCAAAAATTGCTAAGGTAATACCATGACGTCGCATAGTTTCTAACATGATAACGCCCTTATTTATGGCCGTAAGCACGAGGTTGTGTGTAGTTATCGATAAGTGGTACGCAGATATTTGCCAATAAAACAGCGAAAGCCACGGCATCCGGATAGCCACCATAGACACGAATAATCCAAATCAGCAAACCAATTATGGCTCCGTAAATCAGACGACCTTTCGGTGTCGTTGATGCGCTGACAGGATCTGTCGCAATAAAAAATGCACCTAACATGGTTGCGCCGGAAAAGATTTGCAATAAAGGAGGTGAATAACGGCTCGGATCGATAAGCCAACTGAGCAAAGCACAACTTCCCAGGACAAGGATAAATGCGGTCGGGATTTGCCAGCCAATCACTTTGCGATTCAGCATGATTAATCCACCAATCAAGTAAGCTACATTGACCCACTGCCAGCCAATTCCGGCCAGAGTACCTTGCAGTATCGGTTGCTGTAACACTTCATTAACGTCGTGGGTCAGTCTGCCGGTTTTGAAGCTATCCAGTGGCGTAGCCTGGCTTAGCCCATCAATTCCTTGTTGAAGTTGTACCAGAGTCGAACCATCAGGTGTATGTCCTGTAAAGATCACCATCAGGCAATCCCATGGAGTCAAAGTCACGGCTTGTAAGGAGGCTGGTGGCATCCAGCTTGTCATTTGTACAGGAAATGAGATAAGTAAGACAACATAACCTACCATAGCTGGATTAAATGGATTTTGTCCAAGTCCGCCATAAAGATGTTTAGCAATAATGATGGAAAAGAAAGTACCGAGTATGATAAGCCACCACGGTGCCAATGGTGGCAGACTAATACCGAGTAGTAATCCGGTCACTAATGCCGAATTATCTTTAAGGTAGGGAATGACCCGTTGTTTCTTTAGTGCAATAGCTACAGATTCAGCCATCAATGCGGTAATGATTGCCAACAGGATTTGGATCAGAGTTCCATAGCCAAAGAAACAGGTTTGCACTGCGATACCCGGTATAGCAGCTAAAGCCACCCATAACATAATCTGGCTGGTATTTTTCTTACTGTGTGTAAAAGGCGAACTGGCGACTTTTAACAGGTTATTGTCAGTTTTGACTGGCCTAAATTTCATCGATAAATGTCACTATTCTGTTAGAGTTTCTTGTTTTTCCTGGGCGGCTTTCTTCGCTTTTGCCCGGGCAATGGCGGCTGCGACCGCGGCTTTGCGAGGATCTTGTTTTTCATCCACACTATTTTGTTGTGAAATTTCTTGTGACGTTGTCACTTCTTGGTTTTGTTGTGTGGCCTTTTTCGCTTTTGCTCTGGCGATAGCTGCGGTAAGAGCAGCTTTACGAGGATCATCACTTTCAGCGGATGTTATTGTTGCTGTGGTTTGAGTATTCGATACCTGTTTTTCTGCCTGACGAGCACGTAATTGCTCTTTTCTGGCTTTGCGTGCTGCAATGGCTGCTGCATTATCAGGTAATTGTCCGGCTTGTACGGTGATTGTCTCTCCAGCGTTGGACTGTTTTTCTTTCACGCGAGCGAGAGCCGCCTGTACAGCACTTTTATCCTGATTATCTATTTGAACCGCAGCTTTTTTATGGCGCTCTTCGCGAGCCAGTTTTTCGCGTTCCATACGTGCTTGTTTAGCTTCAAACCGGAGCTTGGCTTCAGATGATCGGCGAGCTTCAGCATCAATAGTGCGTATTTCGGCTTTTTCCTGCCGATAGTACTGAACAAGAGGAATATTGCTGGGGCATACATAAGCACAAGCACCACACTCAATGCAGTCAAATAAGTTGTGGTTCTTGGCTTTTTCATGTTCTTGACCACGGCTGAACCAGTAAAGTTGCTGAGGTAATAATCTGGCCGGACAGGCTTCAACACATAACCCACAACGGATACAGGCTTCTTCAACCGCTTTCGGCTCCATTTCATGGCTAGAAGGAGCAAGTATGCAGTTGCTGATCTTGACGATAGGCACATTCAGATCAGGTAAGGTAAAGCCCATTAATGGCCCACCCATAATGACCATTTGCTCTGGCTGAGGTTTAAATTTGGCTTGTTGTAACAGAAATTGAACAGGTGTACCTAAACGAGTCCAGAAATTACCGGGTGAGTTGATAGCTTCTCCTGTCAGAGTGACAACGCGTTCGATTAAGGGTTCTCCGTCAATAATAGCGCGTTTGATGGCCATCACTGTCCCGACATTTTGCATAAGAATACCAATTCCGGAAGAACGTCCGCCAGAAGGGACTTCTTTGCCCGTCAGGATCTTGGTGAGCTGTTTTGCACCGCCAGATGGGTATTTTGTTGGAATAACACGCACAACAATTGATTTATCGTTTTTCAGAACACTTTTCAGGGCATCAATTGCTTCGGGTTTGTTATCCTCAATCCCGATCAAAACCTGTTTCGGATTGAGTAAATGTATCAAAATGCGTATGCCTTCGATAATTTCACTGGCATGTTCCTGCATCAAGCGATCATCAGCTGTGATATAAGGCTCACATTCTGCTGCGTTGATGATCAAGATATTGATATGACTTCCACCACCTTTTAATTTTGCGGCTGTTGGAAATCCTGCACCACCAAGACCAGCAATACCGGCTTCATGAATGCGTTGCAGCAAAATACCAGCATCAAGGGAGGTGTAATCCGCGGTTTGGATGCGTTCACACCATTGATCTTCTCCATCTGGACGCAAGCGGACACAGAGCTCTTTCAAACCAGAAGGATGGGCTGTAACACAGGGTTCAATCGCGGTGACAGTACCAGAAGTGGATGCATGAACGGGTACAGTTCTACCAATCCCTATTGTCAGCGGTTGGCCTTTAAGTACTTTGTCCCCGGCTTTAACCAGTAATTCTCCCTCCGGGCCGATGTGTTGTTGTAAAGGAATAATCAATTCTTCTGGTAACGGAGCACAGCGTAATGGTGTACGACTGGATTGTAGCTTCATCTCTGGTGGATGAATACCGCCATCAAAATCCCATATTTTGTTTTTGTTAAGCAAATTGAATAGATTAAACATTGGCTTTAACCTCAACAGGCTTAGCAGAAGATATAAACATAGGTTCTGGCTCAACTGGAATATTTTTAACCGGAATGGAGTTTAAATCCCATTTCCAGTTTGATGTTGTGGTTGCAACGGGGATCATCGTAATGCAGTCGGTCGGGCAAGGTGCGATACATAAGTCACAGCCCGTGCAGAGATCTTCAACTACAGTGTGCATTGCGCGATTTGCGCCGATAATGGCATCAACAGGACATGCCTGAATGCACTTTGTACAACCTATGCAATTTTCTTCATCAATAAAGGCAACTTTCCTAACCGGGTTTTGTATGCTTTCATCGCCATCCAATGGTTGTGGGTCAACCCCCAGTAATTCTGACATCTTGAGCATCACTTGCTCGCCGCCTGGGGCACATTTGTTGATCATCTCTCCATTGTTGGCAACAGCTTCTGCATAAGGACGGCAACCCGGATAACCACATTGCCCGCATTGGCTCTGTGGCAGCAAATTATCGACTTTTTCAACAATCGGATCTTCTTCCACTTTAAAACGGCGAGCGGCAAAACCCAGAATTAACCCAAAGATTAATCCGAGTACGCTTAATACGCTGATAGCAATCCATAAAGATATCATTAGAATTTCACCAAACCACTAAAGCCCATAAATGCAAGGGACATTAACCCGGCAGTAATAAGCCCTATCGATGAACCGCGAAAAGGGGCTGGAATATTGGCAACCGCTAAACGTTCACGAATTGCGGCAAATAACACCATGACAAGGGAAAATCCAGCGGCGGCCCCGAAACCGTATATGGCAGACTGTAAAAAATTATGTGACTGGTTGACGTTCAGTAAAGCCACACCGAGCACAGCACAGTTTGTTGTTATCAATGGCAGAAAAATGCCTAATAAGCGATAGAGTGCAGGGCTGGTTTTGCGAACTGCCAATTCGGTGAATTGGACGACAACGGCAATCACAAGAATAAAACTTAAGGTACGTAAATAAACTAGATCCAGCGGAACAAGAATGAAAGTATTTACCAGCCATGAACTGATAGAAGCGAGGGTCAGGACAAAAGTAGTTGCCATCCCCATGCCAATGGCTGTTTCGAGTTTCTTGGATACTCCCATAAATGGACATAAGCCTAAAAACTTCACCAAAACGAAGTTATTGACCAAGACCGTGCCAATAAATAACAGAAGGTATTCAGTCATTGCTATACCTGAAAATAAGAGATGTGATGAAAACAATATACTGTTTGTAGTCGTGAAAATGACAGAAACTCCCCCCGCCTTGCGGTGAGGCAAGTGGGGGCAATGATAACAATCAATTTTAGGCGATGTTATCGATCTTGTGTGAAAGTCATTTTAACCCGATAAGAGCGCTTGATATAAGGAACAAAAACAGCAGCAGCTAATAGGGGCCAAAGTAGGGAGCGAATAGCTATTTCGTCAGGAATAGGAGAAAAAGCAAATGCTTTAATGGCAATAAGAACAGAAAGTGTCAACCAGATAATAAAAATATGCGGGAATCGTTTTGAACGAATAAAAAGCAACTTTAATACCCAAAACGTAAAACACCACATAATAGCCGTGGTTAATACGGAGATATACCACAGAATGGTGAAATTACCTCCTGCCTGGTGAATTACAGTGCCTTGTTGGAAAAAAGTTATAGCATATAACACTAACATCGAGCTGGCGGCAATAAGTGTCATGATTAAATAAGCGGCAGGAGCCAATAACCAACCGTTTATACGGTAATAATCATTGGATTGATACATAAAAAATATTCTCTCCATGATGGGTATTCAGATACCAAAAGATAGTAACACAGGAATTAAGATTATTTGCTAATGAATAAGAGCTGGTGGTATTTTCTGATGCCTTGTTATAACAGTTTTACAAATGTTGAGAGGCAGTTATGAATAATTCTCTGAAAGTTGGCTTAGTTGGATATGGTTATGCCAGTAAGACATTTCATGCACCATTGATTGCAGAGACACCAAGTGTTGAATTAGTTGCTGTTTCCAGTAGTGATATAGAAAAAGTTAAAAAAGATTGGCCAACCATTAATGTTGTCTCTTCACCAGAAACGTTATTCAATGATCCGGATATTGACCTCATTGTTATCCCGACTCCCAACGATACCCACTACCCATTAGCGCAAAAAGCATTGTTTGCTGGTAAACATGTTGTGGTTGATAAACCTTTTACGGTTACGGTGGAAGAGGCAGAGGCACTTAAGAAGCAGGCGGAAGAGGCTAACTTATTGTTGTCTGTTTTCCATAATCGACGTTGGGATGCAGGTTTTTTGACGGTTCAATCGCTGATTAAAAAAAATGTATTGGGAGAATTAAAGTATTATGAATCCCGTTTTGATCGCTATCGTCCGGCTGTTCGTCAACGCTGGAGAGAAGCCGCAGGAGCGGGTAGTGGGATCTGGTATGACTTGGGCCCTCATTTATTGGATCAAGCTGTCCAGCTTTTTGGTAAACCTCAGACCATTACAACAGACCTGGGTATGATGCGCCCAAATGCTGAAACACCAGATTATTTTCATGCACAACTCAAGTACCCAGAGTTAAAAGTGATATTACATGCATCAATGCTTGTCGCCGCGGAATCTCCCGTTTATACCCTGCATGGAATGGCGGGCAGTTACGTGAAATATGGTTTAGATACGCAGGAAGAGCATTTGAAAGCAGGCGAAAAGCCATCACAAGAAGGTTGGGGACATGATGCGCGCGATGGATATGTGACGTTGTCACAAAATAATGACTTGATTACGCAAGCTATTCCTAATTTACCGGGTAACTATAGTGCTTATTATGCCGCTATCCGTGATGCTATCCTGACGGGAAAACCTAACCCTGTGACCGCAGATGAAGCTATCTTGATTATGAAGTTGATTGAGGCCGGTGAAAAATCAGCGAAAGAGCAACGTACTGTGGTTATTGATTAACCTTAAAGTAAGAGGAACAACATTGATGAGCTGGTGGCAAAAGTTAAAAATCGATCCTTTTCTGTTAACACTGATTACCGTAGTAATCATTGCGTCATTCTTTCCCTGTGAAGGTGAGGTAAAAACGTGGTTTCAACATTTGACTACAGCAGCCATTGCACTGTTGTTTTTTATGCATGGAGCCAAACTTTCACGTGATGCGATTGTGGCAGGAATAGGGCATTGGCGCCTGCATTTAGTTATTTTTCTTAGTACTTTTGTTTTATTCCCTATGTTAGGTATGGGATTATATGTCATTGTACCAGAGTGGATGTCGCCAACGGTCTATATGGGATTTCTGTATCTTTGTGCTTTACCAGCCACTGTGCAATCAGCGATTGCTTTTACTTCTGTTGCCAGAGGGAATGTCGCCGCCGCGATATGCAGTGCTTCAGCGTCCAGCCTGTTGGGCGTCTTTCTTTCTCCATTGCTTGTTGGTTTTCTAATCCAGCTTCATGGCGGTGCTGGTGACAGTAGTGTTAGCAGTACTGGTAATAGTGCGGTTCATCCTGACACATGGAAAGCGATAAAAGATATTATCCTGCAATTAATGGTACCTTTTATTATTGGTCATTTGTCACGCCCATTGATTGCCAATTGGGTAGAACGGCATAAAAAGTTGGTCAATATGACGGATCGTTCATCTATTTTGCTGGTGGTGTACGTTGCATTCAGCGAAGCAGTTGTAGAAGGCATTTGGCATAAAATTGATGCTTATTCACTGGTTATGATTGGTATTGTCTGTTGTGTTTTGCTGGCAGTAGTATTAACCATTAATGTATATAGTGCACGCTTATTCGGATTCAGCAAAGAAGATGAAATTACCATCGTTTTTTGTGGTTCTAAGAAAAGCCTCGCCAATGGCGTGCCGATGGCGAATGTTTTATTTCCGGCTGCAATGGTTGGTATTATGTTGTTGCCGTTAATGATTTTCCATCAAATCCAATTGATGGTTTGTGCGGTACTTGCAAATCGATATGCTGCCCGCTCAAAAAAGGCAGAGTAATCTCTGCCTTTAAAAGTAACAGTTGTTAGCGGTTTGCTACTTTGGCTCTTAGTGCTTGTTTCTCTGTTTCACTCAGGAATGCTGTTTCCAACCCATTGCTCTGTGCCTGTCTGATCTGTTCTGGAGACAATCCAGCGGCGGGTGCAGCTACATTATACTCATTGCGAATTTCAATTCCTTCAACGGCCGGGTCATCGGTATTGATTGAAGCCAGAATGCCATGCTCAAGGAATTTTTTCAGCGGGTGAGCTGATAAGGCGCTGACGGTACTGGTTTGCAGGTTTGATGTCAGGCAGGATTCAATACCAATACGGTTTTCCGCCAGATAATCCATTAGCGCAGGATCGGTGATAGCCTTAACACCGTGGCCGATCCGGGTTGCTCCCAACTCACGGATCGCGTGCCAGATGCTTTCTGCGCCTGCTGCTTCTCCTGCGTGTACACTGATGTTCCAACCCGCATCACGTGCCTGAATAAAATGTTGTTCAAATAGATGTCCGGGGAAACCAAGTTCATCACCCGCCAAATCCATCGCAGTGATATGTTGTTTATGGGCAAGTAAGCCTGTTAATTCTTGAGAGCAGGCTCTTACTCCGAATGTTCTGCTCAGAATACCAATCAGACGAATCTGGATATCGTGTTGTTTGCTGGCGGAATGGATGCCATCAATGACAGCTTCTACGACACCTTCAACCGGAAGCTGGTGTTTCATTGCCATGTAATAAGGTGAAAAACGGAGTTCAGCATAATCCAGTCCGGCATTGACTGCATCTTCTACGTTTTCTACCGCAACCCGACGGCAAGCATCCAAATCAGCCAGTACAGCAACACCCCAATCAAGTTTTTGCAGAAAGCTAATAAGATTTGGCTCATTTTCAATGATCTGGACATGGGGACGCAGAGTTTCCAGTTCATATGCAGGGAGTACGATATTATGTTGACGGCCAAGATCCAGAATGGTTCCAGGGCGAATGTTACCGTCAAGATGACGGTGTAAGTCAGTGAGCGGAAGCCGTGTATCAATCATTTTTTTATCCTTCTTATCAGAAAAATATACAAAAAAGCCAGTCAATGCATTGACTGGCAATGAAAGCACTATCTATCGATTTTTTACGATGTTTTTACTGCGTCGGTCTTTTTAACCCTCAGCGTGTACTTTCTTGTAGGGAACCCTAATCGGATTCTGTTTGCTGTAACGACTATTATTCAGCAGCAGCAGGGAGTTCAGCCTCACTATCATGCTGATTTGATTCACCAGCATCATCATAGGAGTCGATGAGGTGATTATCAAGCAGGAATTGATGTAAGCTGGATTCCTTACCATTTAATTTCACTTTGCCGTTGACGTAGTGGAGATTAAGGTCAATGGCGTCATCGGTGTTAGTCACTATGTTAAGTGCAGCACCTTGAGCAGCTATAAATTGAACCTGCATGTTAGCGGTTTTTTCAGCTTTGTTCTTATCTTCACCTAAATATTCGCCTGATTTGGAGATTTGTTCAATCAGCATGGGCTTAGACAATTTGACATTAAGTGACAATTCCTGAAGCAGGGTACGGAGCTGTTCTTCTGTTCCCATTTGAACAATTTTATTCAGATCTTCAGGTATGTTTTGCAGTGCAATCTTAAAATCTAATGTGCTTTCACCTTTACTGTTTTTCCAGCTAAATGGAGCGATACTGAAGTGTGGATTGTTTTTCAGCAATATTGGCAAATGACTGAAAAGATCAGCGGCCATATCTTGAGATGATTTCTCTAATTCTTTGTTATAAAACGATTTTGCTATAATATCATTGTAGGTTTGCGAAAATTTATGAACGGCTTGACCATCCAAATTATCTGCGTTAAACACTAGTTTACCTGAACCGAAATCCAGATTGCCCATTTTGAATCCACCGATTTCATAAGCAACGCCAGTATTCACGTTTTCCTTGTTTTCACTCGTTTTGATAGAGATTTTTAAATTCGTGAGAAGGAAATCATCCTTATCACTGGAACTTTTCGAGGTTATTTCGCCGATAACATAGTTTTGATCGCCCAGATAGAGATCGAATTTACCTTTTTTGTTGTCATCAGCGTTAAAATTAATACCCTTGAGAGTAATAACTCTTTTTTCTGCTGGTATATCTACAGTCAGTTCATCACTTTTGATATTGAAAGCGATCTCATTTAAATCACGACTGATATCTGTGTTGATTTTGGCTCCGGAAAAAGTGATCTTGGTTCCGTCTTTATCCGTATGTTCGACTGGCACAATCTCAATATTGGAAGATAAGTTGCCACCATAACTCACACTAGCATCAATGTTAAACAGAGACTTACCATTAGTAATTTCAAACAGTTTTTTTAGCTGATCATTCTGTTCAATTTCTGAATGGGTAGAAGCCATTTTAGGGACGAAATTGAATTTTTTCAGGGCGGAAGTTGGGAATGGGCCATGATCGATATGAGATTTGAAGATAATTTCTTCATTATTTGCCTTCACATCCGCATTTTTTGCGTCATCTTTTACGCTCAGGACAAAACGGACATCAGAGCTGAAAATACCACGTTGGAAATCTCTTACCTGCACTTCAAGCTTACTATTGGGGAATGCATCTGTAAGTTCTGTGTTCATCTTCTGGGCTGTTTTATCCATGTAAGCTTCAATTTTCTTCCCTGTGTACCAGGATGCACCTGTCCACGCTGCACCTAAAGCAACAATTACACCTACAGCCACTAACGATTTTTTCATGTGGAAATTCCATCCTTATTTTGCGCATATATCATCATTGGTATATGCGATATGTCTTTGAGTAAAAATAGTTGTTAATTGTATAGGTTAACTAAAGAACTTTTAATCGCTTTTCAATAAAAGTGTGATTAACAACCAATGAATAACATTATAACTCTATGAATTTAATCTATTTATTTGATACCTTGGCAATTTTACCATTGCCATGAACCGTCACGTTTTTCTCTATAGCAGATAAGAAGACTGATTCACCTGAGACTATTCTCAATTCTTGTTCACCAGAATGTATAATCACCTGACCATCACAGCAAAATAAGACTGATGCAGAATCATTCTTTAACGCGATCGGTTGTTCTGAAACAGCATAAATAGAAAAATGAAAATCGTTGACAGGAACAGGGTAATTTAGAGTGTCTTTTTCCTGAATTGGGATAGTTAACAACATATCGGCTGATTTAGAGTTAAAATCCAGATTAGCCATCAATTCAGGGACATCCATATGTTTACTGGTTAAACCAGCCCGCAGAACGTTATCTGAATTAGCCATAACTTCTAATGCAACGCCTTCAAGGTAAGCGTGAGGAGTGCGAGCATAGAGAAACATTGCCTGTCCTGGTTGCAGTTCAACGATATTGAGCAGAAGAGGGGTAAATAGGCCATTATCATCAGGATAGAACACAGTCATCTTTCTGATGGTATCCCAGGGCTCTCTCCGGCGGCTATTTAATGCTGATTTTAATACTGCGATGGCTAAACTTTTTTGCTTGCCCTGCATGGTCAGTAACTGAGAAAAAAGAAATGATAAATTTTGCTCAGTGGGGTTCTGCATAAATGTTTGAATATCGGGATGTGCGCCAGAAACATCACTAAGAAGCGCAGCAATTTCTGGTAAAGGCCGGAAAGCATTCATTGCTCTGAATGGCGTTAGCGCATACACCAGTTCTGGCTTATGGTTATCATCTTTGTAATTGCGTTGTGGTGAATCTAAAGGAATACCCGCTGCATTTTCCTTAGTAAACCCTTTTTCTGCCGAAGGCTTATCAGGATGTACCTGAATAGACAGAGGTTGAGCGGCGCATAACACTTTAAACAAAAATGGCAAACGCTGGAACTGATCCGCTACTTTTTTACCCAGATGCCTTTCCGGATCTTGAGCAATAAGCTGATTTAAGGCAATAGGTTCTCCTGTTTCAGGATCAGTAACCAGAGAACTGCATTTCGGATGTGCTCCCATCCATAATTCTGCCATTGGCTGATTGTCCGGATTTTCGATGCCATAAATATTTGTCAGGGCGGTTTTACTTCCCCAATCATAATGTTGGATCTGGTTGGTCATTTTCAGCATGGCTGGATTTCCTATAATAAAAAATAAACTTATTTATATAACAACAATACAATAAACACGATTAGGTCGCATTATCGATAATAAATTTATGGCATTATAAAGAAATGCCGACTAATTTATCTGCAAAGTTTGATCCGGCGTATTCAATTATTCTGTGTGCTAAGGAGATAGTAATGGCAGCCACTCGCATTGAAAAAGACTCAATGGGGCCAATTGAAGTACCTGCTGACCAATTATGGGGAGCGCAGACTCAACGTTCACTGGAACATTTCCGCATTTCTCAGGAGAAAATGCCGGTTGCGTTGATCCATGCTCTTGCATTGACTAAACAGGCTGCGGCCAGTGTCAATATGGATCTGGGCCTCTTACCGAAGGAGCGTGGTGAGGCAATTATTGCTGCGGCGAAAGAGGTGTTAGAAGGCAAACACTCAACAGAATTCCCTCTTGCTATCTGGCAGACGGGGTCGGGCACTCAAAGCAATATGAATATGAATGAAGTGCTGGCGAACCGTGGTAGTGAGATCCTTGGCGGTCAAAGAGGTAATGAACGTCTGGTCCATCCTAATGATGATGTTAACAAGAGTCAAAGTTCGAATGACGTGTTTCCAACAGCAATGCACGTTGCAGCCGTTATCGCCTTGAGTGAGCATCTACTGCCTGAGCTGAAGGTACTGCAAAAAACACTGGCAGATAAAGCAGAAGCATTTAAAGACATCGTAAAAATTGGTCGTACTCACCTGCAAGATGCGACCCCGCTGACTTTAGGTCAAGAAATTTCAGGTTGGGCCGCAATGTTGGCTCATAATCTGAAGCATATTGAAGATAGCATTCCTCATGTATGTGAATTAGCGTTAGGTGGAACAGCCGTTGGAACGGGCTTGAATACCCATCCTGAATATGCAGTTCGTGTTGCGAAAAAAATCGCTGAATTATCCGGGCAACCTTTTGTAACTTCACCAAATAAATTTGAAGCACTGGGTACTTGTGATGCACTGGTTCATTCCCATGGCGCATTGAAAGGTCTGGCTGCATCATTGATGAAGATTGCTAATGATGTTCGCTGGCTGGCTTCTGGTCCTCGTTGTGGAATCGGTGAAATCTCCATTCCTGAAAATGAGCCGGGCAGCTCTATTATGCCAGGTAAGGTTAATCCGACTCAGTGTGAAGCTATGACTATGCTATGTGCGCAAGTCATGGGTAACGACGTAGCTATTAACATTGGTGGCGCGTCCGGTAATTTTGAGCTGAATGTCTTTCGCCCGATGGTTATTCATAATTTCTTGCAGTCTGTTCGTTTGCTGGCGGACGGTATGCGTAGTTTTAATGAACATTGTGCTATCGGTATTGAGCCTAATCGTGACCGTATTACTCAATTGTTGAATGAATCTCTGATGCTGGTAACTGCGCTGAATACCCATATCGGTTATGACAAAGCGGCAGAAATCGCTAAGAAAGCACATAAAGAAGGTCTGACTCTAAAACAGTCAGCAATGCAGTTGGGTTATCTGACCGAAGCTGAATTTGATGCTTGGGTGCGTCCGGAAGATATGGTTGGCAGTATGAAATAATTCTTGCTAATTTTGGTATTGGCTGATGTAGAACCGGAGGGTAAATCCTCCGGTTTTTCTATCTATATATTATTTCCATATTATTGTACGCCTTAAATTTCCCGATAAAGGTGTAAACGCGGTATCACGAGCTCAAGTGGTTTTGCTTTAGGTTTATGGCGGTATTTAATTGCATTGGCATTATAGTTCGATAACGTACCTACTTTGGGTTTGATTTCGCTATCTTCAGTATAAAAAGCGATGATTGGCAGAGGGCAGGCATATTGAACCTGTTTTTGTATTTCTGAATACCAAACGCGAGCTATGGGTTGTACTTTTACTGGTCGTTTAATTTTCAAAACTACATCATCAGGTAGCTTTTTGATATCTGTGATTTCTAGTGCAACCAATGCAGCCCATTGATCGCTGGAGTAGGGGGGAACTGTTTTACCGGCATTATAACTTTTTTCCAACCGTTCAAGAACTTGTTGTTTGGTCACTTTATTAATGATGTTCTTATTGGCCCAGCCAAAATTGATGGTATCTGGGTTTACGAGGGGAGTTATCGTGCGATAGGCATTTAAGGTAATTAAACCACGTAAATGATCGTGGACAAATTCAAATCGTTGTTCTTTGCTGACGCCTGATTCTTTAGTTACGATGTTTTCCAGCTCGGCTTTGAGTTGATTAACTTCCTCTATAACATTCATTGCGGTTTTATATTGCTGGTGGCTTACAGAAAAACATAGCGCACCTGGCAATCGGCTTGCCGCCTTGCTGCTGATATTAGGGTGGTTATGGTGTATGAATAGCTTCTGATAGAACCTCAAACTTAAGTTAATTGCTTCATTTCCTTGTAATGGATTAACATCAATCTCAGTAATTTGTTCATGTTCTTCGCCTTTTTCAATTTGTGGTAATTGAAATACCCTGGCATCAATAAGTGGATATTTCATCAATAACTCGATCAACTCAGCCAATTTTTCTTCCTGTTTTTTAAAACAGGATGTAAGTGATTCTATTGAAAGGTATTTATTCATATTCTATTACTCTGATTCGTAGACTAACGGTTTATCTCTTATATTTAGTTACAACATACTTTAAAACATAAATTAAAAACAACACAAATACCCAAAAAAAGAAGAAAATAAAGCTCAATAGGGTAAATTAAGAAAATTAATCTTTGAAATGGGTTATTGATAAACATTTATAGATTGTGTTAAAAACTAGAAACAAGTATTCCTTTAATTTTTTAAATTAGTGATCGTGAATAACTAATTAGTTAGCAAATTTATAAGAAAATCTTTTAATTTTAAAAGTGTTATTTGTAAAAATTATATGCAGAGGTGGTTTAATATGAATAAATTAATTAAGCCCGTAAATTCTTTTACCAAAATCGTTGATACATTATTACCATATTCTGAGTCAGTCTCATCTGAACAACCAACACAAGGTACGTTGATTAAAGTTGAGCGTGAATTTGCTAAGTTTTTTTTACTTGAGAAGGGATATGTAAATATTCGCAGGTTAGATGATGATTTAATCATTGCAACGGTATTTTCACCGTATGTTCTGGGGTTATCTTTCTATTCAGGCGCAGAAGTTTATTACTCTATTGAACTCGGCCCTGACTGTAAGATATATCAATTACCTCGTATTAGTGCATTAGGTGCTATAAAGAAACATGATCTTTACAGGGAGTGGATGAGAGTAATTTCTTATAAAATGGCTTTTTTGTATGCCAGGGATATCAGTATATTTCGTCATGGTGCTAAAGAGATCGTATGTAGCTTATTATCTCGCCTTATCACTTTGCCAGATGATTTCAGAGAAAATGTATCTGTTATCAAATACATAGAACAGCGGTGCACACTTTCACGTAGTTGTATACAGCGTATATTATTTTCTCTGAAAAAAGACAAACGTATCGAAATAATCGATGGTTATTTAAGCAAGGTTAATTCATTACCAACAGAATCACATTATTAGTTATTAAACCCTATACTGTTAATTTATTGAGCTTCATCCCAAAAAATCACGAGAAGTTCGTGTGAAAGATCACATTTCTGCTTCAAACGGATATCTTCTGCTTTAAACCGCGACATAATCGTTACTAATTATTTAGAGGCGCAAATTAAATAGCGGGAGGAGCAGTGAGTGTGGACGTACAGCCAAGCCATGTTGACCAGATTAAACAAATTAATATCGGTTTGGTCTATCGTCTGATTGATCAATATGGACCTATTTCACGTATTGCACTCTCTAAAAAAGCACAGTTGGCTCCTGCCAGTATCACGAAAATTACACGAGAGCTACTTGATGCTCACTTAGTGAAAGAAGTTGAGTTTCCTGATCTTGGGTTTCGTGGTCGCCCAGCAACCGGATTGAAAGTTGATAGTCAGGGGTGGCAATTTCTGTGTATACGTATTGATAATGGTCGTGTCGCATTTGGGCTTCGGGATTTAAGCAATAACCTGGTTGCTGAACAAGAATTACCATTTCTTTCATCCGAAAATCAAAGTTTTCTGGACAATCTTGTTGCCCTGATTGATGATTTTTTCTTTCGGTATCAATCTCATCTTGAGCGTTTGACTGCTATCAGTATTACCACTAATGCGATTGTTGATCCGATTAATGGAATTATTCATAGCTCACCGTATTACAATATCCAGAATCTTCCTCTTGGTTCATTCTTATATCGGTGTATCGGAGTGCCTATTTTTTTGCAGCATGGTATTACTGCGTGGACAATTGCAGAATCTTTATACGGAGCAGGGAAGAATTGTCAGAATATTATCCAGGTTGTCATTGATGATAATGTCGGTGTCGGTATTATGATCGCCGGGCAAATACTTCATGCAGGAAATCAAAGTGTTGTCGAAATAGGACATACTCAAGTTGAGCCTGATGGTGAACATTGCTATTGCGGCAATACTGGTTGTCTGGAAACTGTTATCGGCATCAAAAATATTTTGATAAAAGCCCGGCAGTTAGCTGAAAAACAGCCCGATTCGTTAATGTTTACTAAAACACCACTAACGGTTGAGTTGCTTTGTCAGGCTGCACAGCAAGGTGATCTTTCTGCAATAGAAATTATCCGTGATGTTGGGAAGAGAATCGGGAACATCATGGCGATTATGGTCAACATCTTCAATCCTGACAAAATATTGATTGGTTCACCTTTGAACGCAGCGCAACAAATTCTTTATCCTGTTATTCAAAAGAAAATCACTCAGCTTTCACTTCCGAGATACAGTCAACAAGTTGATATTATTGCTACTGAATTTACTAATTCAGGAACTCTGCCAGCAGCATCATTGATTAAGCAATCACTATACAGTGGCCAGTTGCTGCTTGAAATCATGCAAGGATAGAACACATTTGACAAAACATTGAGCTAACGCAATCCCTATCTTAAATACATCCCCTACACTTCAAGTCTGCTCGCTATAAACTTTATAAACAGACGTTTTAAAGAGTAGCCAGTTTATCTGTTACCACGGAAATGAATTTATGTTAACGCGCTTATTTGTTACAGGCACGGATACCAACATCGGTAAAACAGTTGTTACCCGCGCATTACTGCAAGTTTTTAATCGTGAAGGGACAACCGCAGTAGGATATGAACTTCTTGCAAGGGAAGAAAATCAAATTGATTTTCTTCAAATGACAAACTGTCTTAACAAATTGAGTCATAAAGCAGACCGCGTAATTGTTGATGGAAAAGGTGGCTGGCGTGCATTATCACAAGATAATGCGTTCTATTCTGATTGGGTAGTGAAGGAAAAACTGCCTGTTATTTTAGTCGTTGGGATCCAGGCCGGATGTGTCAACCATGCCATTCTGACTACCCAATCGATTATTAATGACGGGCTACCACTGATTGGTTGGATACCCAATCGTATTAATCCTGGATTAGCACATTACGCAATAGTATTAGATAAGTTACGTTGTCACATACCAGCGCCTCAACTAGGTGAAATTCCCTATCTTTTTAGGCCAGAAGAACGGGATTTGTCTCATTATCTGGATATTCCAGTTATATCGGCATTTGATAATTGAGAAAAAATGGAAACAAAAAAGGGAGTGTATGTTAACTCCCTTTTTTGTTTTTTTAATTGTGTCAGTTACCGGACTTTTTCTCGTCAGCGGAGTGAGTGAATCGGGTATAAATAATTTTTTGTTTACCACGATTACAGCTTCCAACAACTTTCCCACTGCCGTAATCCATCTGATCACTCGCAACAACTTCAAGGTTGAAATCTGTTTCTTTAATACCATTATTGATGACTTTTTGTGCAATTTGCTCTTTCAGACTTTCGCACGTCACTATATTTTGATTTTTCGAACTCACATTTTGTGAGTTTCGGTTTTGTGGATCTTGCGAAGCTTGTGAAACAGAAGATACAAAAGCAGCAATAAATATAGCCCCGGTTAACAAGAGTTTTTTCACCTTTACCTCCTTATCTTATTGATGTAGGTGTGGCTTATTCGGGGTCAATAGGGCGACCTGTATTGATATCCAGACAGCGTTTTGTGTTCGGTTCCCAATAAGCATTCAAGTTAGAATTTTTCAAACAAGTATCACGATTGTCAACATCAATTTCATGTTTATCAAAATCTTTTTCCCTACGTTTATTAACCTTATTGCGTAGGGACCGTTGATCATTCCATTCCTCCTTGCTCTGTCGGGCATCTTCTTTAGTCATTGAGTTTTCACCACCACCATTAATAGTGATGCAATTACTTGATGTACAAGGATTGGAAAAAACAGGCGTCTGCCAAAATAGTGGCAAAAGGAGGGAAAATATAGGAATAATCTTGGCTATTAAAAAACGATGAATATTCATGTTTCAACCTCTTTCATAAAGTATTCATTGAGTGATACCCGAAATAAAATACATTAGTATTAAAAACCTGCGTTATCTCTAGTATAAAATAACACTTGTAACACTAATGATTCATCAAAAGATGGAATATTAATTCCTGTGTACATTCATTCCTGCAAATGTTTGGCAAACCGGCATCATTTCTAATGTATTGATATTGACACGGGCAGGTAAATTCGCAACCCAAAATACAGCTTCTGCAACATCATCAGCGGTCAGGGCATCAGCACCTTCATAAGTTTTGCTCACTTTTTCATTATCACCTTTAAAGCGAACCTGAGAAAACTCTGTTCCTCCAACCAACCCTGGTTCGATATCCGTTACCCGAATATTTTTCCCTAGCAAATCAGCGCGAAGCCCTAAACTAAACTGTTTCACAAATGCTTTTGTCGCCCCGTATACGTTACCACCCGCATATGGCCAACTTGCTGCTATTGAACCAATGTTAATAATATGACCGTGATTGATCTCTACCATCTTAGGCAATAAACTTCGGGTCATGTTCACCAATCCTTTAGTATTGGTATCAATCATAGTTTCCCAGTCATCAGGGTTAGCCTGATGTGCTGGTTCCAACCCTAATGCAAGACCAGCATTATTCACAAGAACATCAATATTACGTAAGTGATCAGGTAATTCCTGTATAGCTTGCTCAATTGCATCTCGATTTCTTACATCTAGCTGAATAGGATAAACATTTTCACCTAATTCTTCTTTTAATCTATCCAGGCGCTCTTTACGGCGTCCTGTAGCAATGACCACAGAGCCATGTTTAATGAATTTTCGTGTAATCGCTTCACCAAAACCAGCGGTTGCCCCTGTCACAAAAACAATCATAGTTGCCCTCTTTTTGTAGCTAGTTAACTGATTTTTTCATTTAACTATTAATTAGAGAAAGTCCTTTATCTTTAGTCAAGAAAGAATTTGATAAGTTCTTTCGGGACGATAGAATTGACAGGTTACTATAACAAGGGTAATTATGATGAAACCAGCCACACTTTTAATTCCTGTACCTGATGTTAACTTAGGCCTTGAATGGTATAAACGCGCATTCCCAGGAATAGAATGTATCTATCTGGAAGAATTTGATTTTACTCTATTAAAAATAAAAGATTTTATTCTGGAGATAGTGCAGGCTGATGATAAAGTTTATTCAGGAAAAAATGGCACTGTTATGTATTGGTCAGTCCCTTGTCTTAAAACAGCAATTCAGCATTTTCAGACAATAGGCGCGAAATTATATCGAGGCCCGATGATGATCGAAAACGGTTTAGGAATGTGCCAATTAGAAGAACCATTTGGCAATTTAATCGGATTGCGGGGAAACTTCCAGATAATAAAATAATCTGAAACGGCTAAGTTTTGACCCGTAACAGAATGGCTAGTGATAACTAATGGAAATTTACAATGAAAAAGAAGCAACTAAAAAAACTTCAGAAAGAGCTCGATACATTAGGACTCATTGAAAGAGATCCTGATGTGGTTGGTTATGTACTGTTTAACACGCGTAACCGTCGATTTGTGACGCTGAATGAAAATGAGTTTGGGATGGTGATATACGCCGATGATATCGAAGAAGCCCATTTGGCAACGTCACAATTTGCTGCATTAATGGATATTGATTTTTTGCCGGAACCAGACAAATTCGATATTGCAGTTATCCCTGTTATTGATAACCCTTTATTTGGGTTAATGCTCAAAAAAACAGACTAAAATTAATACAGAAAAATTTTGGATAGTTCCTTCTTATAATCCTATATTGGAGCAGTGTAGTTGATTACCTTAACTGACGTAAACAAGAACAATTTTGAAGCTATCTGCGGCCTATCAGTCACTGATGACCAACTTGGCTATATTGCGGAAAATGTGTGGTCCCTTGTTCAATCCAAATTTCACTCTTCATACCAAACGCGTGCAATTTGTCTGGGTGGGAAGCCCGTTGGTTTTTTCATGTGGGTCCCCGATGCTGACCAAAGAATAACGATTTGGCGGTTTATGGTGGATAAAAACCATCAAAACAAGGGTATTGGACGTAAAGCACTATTGTTGGCGCTTGATGAAATCAGGCGCACAAATCAGTTAGAAGCAATAGCAATTAGTTATGATCCGAATAATCTCGTTGCGAAAAATCTTTATGCCAGTTTTGGTTTCGTTGAGGTTGGCATGGATGAGGAAACTGAAGAGATGCTGGCTATTATCAAGGTTTAGGTATGACTTTTTAGATCTTAATCAACATGGGTTCAATGTACACATACTTGTCAGTCGAGGTCTAGAAAGTCACATGCAACATGAACAAAAAACCGCGACTGACCATGTTTTCAACGGGAAATTTTTACTCGTAAACGTCCTGTCAGTCGTAAGCCTGCCTGGAAATTTCTGCTCATCAGGGTTAATTGCACAAAGCCTATTGCTAGCTCCAGAGCCTGAACTTGTGTAGAACCAGATGTCAAACATCCTTTCAGAGGCCCTTATGTTCAGAAATATGGCTGCTGGGATCATGACCAGTAGCCCGTTGATACCAATGACCGGCATACGTTTTTTCTTTTCGTCGATTAGGCGACCTTTCCTGTTCTTACTTAACGAAAATCCAGAACCTCCTGTCATAGTCATCAGTATTGCAAGACTTACCAACCCGTATCTGGTCGTATTGACGGAAAACGGTCGCAAGGCTTTCAGTCATGCCATGGCGCTGGAAGCACCATGGATGAATCAACTGGCAGAAGGAATATCATTGGAAGATATCCATACCATGAACCGTGTTTTGAAAATACTCCGAAACAGGCTAAATGAAGAAGTTATAGAAGAATAATTTTGGGAGATCAAAATTATAACCAAGCATGGCAGGCGAGAACATCGCCTGCATTATAACAATCTGCCTGTTTTTTATTGGTGATATGAAATTCTCGATCTTACTCACAGATTTGCATATTTTTTCTAATGGAAATGCTGAAAGTTGCATGTATGTATCTAAATTATCTTGATTTTACATTTTTGCTACAAATTTGACGATAATACAACCATTAAATATATTAAATCATAGGTTATATCTTATCTTCAATCCACCAGGAGGTAGCAATGCCGATACCAACTCTCAGGCATTTTATTAATGGTCAGTATATTGAATCTAAAGGTTCCGAATATTTTGATTTGGTAAGTCCGGTCACTGGTAAATCTTATGCGCGTTCTCCTAACGCAAGTGCAGCAGATGTCGATGATGCTTATGCATCGGCTAAAGCAGCATTTAAAATATGGGGACGCAGCACACCTTCGGAACGTCAGCAGGCGTTGCTAGCGCTGGCTGATATAGTAGAAAAAAACGCTGAACGTTTGATTGAGGTGCAAAGCCGCAATACAGGGCAGCTCAAGCACCTGATTGCTTCCGAGGAAGTTGCGACGTCGGTGGATCATATCCGTTTCTTCGCTGGTGCAGCTCGTTTTTTGGAGGGTAAGGCTACTGCTGAATATCTTTCTGGTATGACCACCAGTATCCGGCGTGAACCGCTGGGCGTAGTGGGGCAGGTTACCCCGTGGAACTATCCGTTGATGATGGCGGTGTGGAAGATAGCACCTGCTCTGGCAGCAGGTAATGCTGTGGTACTTAAACCGAGCGATACCACACCGGAGAGCACTCTGTTGCTGGCTGAATTGTCCGCTCCGCTCTTCCCGACAGGTACTTTCAACGTGGTGTTGGGTAATGCCAGCGCGGGTGCCTTGGTAGTTTCACACAAAACGGCGGCTATGGTTTCCATCACGGGTTCTGTACGTGCAGGTTTGCAGGTTGCCTCTTCGGCGGCGGCTAATCTCACCAGAGCACATCTGGAGCTGGGAGGTAAAGCACCAGTGGTTGTTTTTGCCGATGCGAATATAGACAAAGCGGTGGAAATCATTGCTACTGCGGGGTACTTCAACGCTGGTCAAGATTGTACGGCAGCTTCACGTGTGCTGGTACATGAATCTGTTTACGATATCTTCATTACTAAACTGGTAGCAGCATCTAAGGCCATCCGTTTTGGTGATCCAGAAGATAAAGAGGCATTGTATGGGCCGCTTAATAATATTCGTCAGTTAGAACAGGTCAAAGGGTTCATTGCACGTCTGCCCGCACATGCCCGTATCGAAACAGGAGGCTGTCAGGCTGATCGTTCGGGATATTACTTTGAACCTACGGTGATTACTGGTTTGGAGCAGCACGATGAAATGATTCAGACCGAGATTTTTGGTCCTGTTATCACTGTGCAGAAGTTTTTAACGGAACAAGATGCCATAGAGAAAGCTAACGATGTCAAATATGGGCTAGCCTCCAGTGTTTGGACCCGCGACCATGGTCGTGCGTTGCGCTTGTCTCGTGAACTTGATTTTGGAACGGTCTGGATTAACACCCATATTCCTCTTACGGCAGAGGCTCCGCACGGTGGCTTTAAAAACTCTGGATACGGTAAAGATCTGTCAGCTTATGGTTTCGATGAATATACGCGTATTAAACACGTGATGAGTTCCAACGACTGATACAGGACACCCACAATGAATCAAACTAGATCTCCACGCGACCTGGTGTCGCACGCGCAACACGAGTTGTTTACTAACCGTGATGTGGAGGCGCTTGAGCGTTATTTTGCGCCAAATTTCATTGAGCATTCGCCGTTGGTCAAAGATGGTCTTGCCGGATTGCGGGAGCTGGTCCAGGCACATCCTGAACTACACCATGAAACCTATCGTGTACTACAGGACGGTGATCTGGTTGCTATCCACGGGCGTTTTACGGGATTAGACGATCAGCCGTTGGTCGGTTTTGATCTGTACCGGGTTGCCAATGGTTTAATTGTGGAGCATTGGGATGGCTTAGTACCGCAGTCCGCACCCAACGCCAGTGGCCGAACTCAGTTAGATGGCCCGACTGAAACGGGCTATAGCCATGACAGGGAGAAAAACCGTGAACTGGTGGTTAACTTTTTCACGCGAACCCTGATCGAAGGACACTATGATGAGTTTGGTAACTACACCAATGGTGAGAAGTTTCGCCAGCACAGCCCCGATATTCCCGATGGTACGGCTGCGGTCATTGCGTTTCTTAAGCAACTCAGAGAGGAAGGAAGGGGCCTGCATTATGCAAAAATCCACCGTACAGTCGCTGACGGGCAGTTTGTTCTGACTCATTCGGAGGGAAGTATTGCTGGAGCACGTCACAGTTACTTTGAGCTATGGCGTATTGAGAACGGCCAGGTGGCTGAACTTTGGGATGCGATCACCCCAGTACCAGAAGATGCCCAAGCGTTGCATCCCCACGGTATTTTTTAGCGTTGTTTGCAGACATGCTGAAATCCCGTGTTATTACGATCAGGAATTAGAGAATGACAGCATATTCCATCGTCTATGCACCACTTGATCAGGCGACCCGGACCGAACAGGTTGTGGAACGTTTAAGTAACGCGATCATCTCCGGTATATTACAAACCGATGAACAGCTGCCTAATGAAAACGAGCTGTCGCGGTTGTTAGGTGTGTCACCGGTCACCGTTCGTGACGCCCTGAACACACTGCGTGCCAGGCAGTTGATTGAGACACGGCGCGGACGTCATGGTGGTAGTTTTGTGTGCCAGGTTTCCGTTGAGATAATGCGGAAATATCACCCGTTGCGGCTGATAGCTTCGGGTGAACTGGCGGATTTCAGTGAGTTTCACTGTGCTGTGATTGGCCACAGTGCGAGGCTTGCGGCCCAACGTTCAACGACGGGTGAACTGAGAAAACTTGAGCAACTAATCGACAGTTTTGCGGCCGCGATACAACCTGATGCCCGTATACAGACAGATATGCGCTGTCTGCTAACTCTGGCATCTCAGGCACAGTCAGCCAGGCTTGCTAATCAGGAACTGGAGATTCAAGCCGAATGGGCCCCTTTGATGGAGCTTCTGTACCGAGAGGCTGCCATTCACAACGAAGTTGCTGCCGCCTGGCGTACACTCTTGGCGGCTCTGTATAAGGAGGATGACCTCGCTTGTTACCGACTGGCACAGGAGATGATTACCCGAATTACCGACCACCTGCTTGAATGCAAATTTCGTATGGATACTGATGTGTCATTACTGTAGAGATCTGATCGCGAGTAACGCGGCTGCATTCATCCCAGGAAAGAGGGAGGCATATGTACAACGACATACACATAGAGCGAGCCAAGAACATCCTGAACGATATCTTGGTCGCAGCGCAGCAGGCCACCGCAGCTTTAGCGGATAAGACAGCGCGTATTTTATTGGAATTGCCGTTATATCATACGAAAGGTATCCGATTGGCGCAGGAGCAGCGCGGGGCATTACAAAAACATATCCACGAAGTATTGCATAACAACACTTGGTGTAATGGGGCGGGATTTGCCAGCTATACGGTAACAGAAGCGATTGGGGAAGAGAAAGGGTACTGGACGCTGGAGTGGTGGCGTCAGGAAGGGAATATCATTCAATATGCACAATTGGAGCACAATCAGGAACAGCGTAAGCGTTTGGATTTCCGATTATTTGAATGGTTTCGTCAGCCAGCCAGTCGCCATCTACCTATCATTGACGGCCCTTATGTGGATTATGTCTGCAATGGTGCCTACACGATTACGATAGCTCATCCAGTGCTTATTGGTGAGGAGTTTGTCGGTGTTGCAGCAGTGGATATGCTGGTGTCGACGTTGGATCGGTTACTTCTGCCGATTTTGGGCGCTATCGGTAAGCCAGCATTGATTATTAATGATGATGCACGTGTTGTGACTTCGACTGTGCCGGGAGTGCGTTCAGGTTCATTATTGAAGAGCCAAGATATTAACCGATCGGCCGAAGGTGAAGTGCCTTCATTGCGTCTGGTGATCTTGCCGTCACCACACACTGAATCACACAAGGTGCTGTCTGCTGAAGTCCATTCTTCTGATTAATCAGGATTTTTTTCTTATGACTGAATCTATGTTAGCTAAAAGGCGCAGCGCGGCTATCGCCAAAGGCGTTGGCGTAACCACACAAGTTTATGCTGAACGCGCGAAAAATGCCGAAATCTGGGATGTTCAGGGACAACGCTATATTGATTTTGCCGCTGGTATCGCCGTGGTGAATACTGGTCATTGTCATCCGCGCGTTATTGCCGCAGCCAGAGAGCAGTTGGAACAGTTTACCCATACCTGTCATCAGGTTGTGCCTTACGAAAATTATGTAGCACTAGCCGAACGACTGAATCGTCTGGTGCCAGGTAATTTTGTGAAGAAAACCGTCTTTGTTACTACTGGGGCTGAGGCAGTCGAAAATGCTGTGAAGATCGCGCGAGCGGCTACCGGGCGGAGTGGTGTGGTGGCTTTCAGCGGTGCTTTTCATGGACGTACCTTCCTTGGTATGTCATTAACCGGCAAAGTTGCGCCGTACAAAATGGGGTTCGGCCCGCTGGTTAGCGATGTTTACCGTGTTCCGTTTCCGGTAGAGCAGCACGGTATCAGCGTGGAACAGACGCTGAACGCGCTGGAAAATCTCTTCAAAACCGATATTGATCCCATGCACATTGCAGCCATCATCATCGAACCGATACAGGGAGAGGGCGGTTTCTACTCTGCACCTTCCGAATTACTCAAATCCCTACGCGAAATTGCCGATCGTTACGGTATTGTACTCATTGCCGATGAGATCCAGACTGGATTCGCACGTACGGGCAAACTGTTTGCCATGGAATATCATGAGGTTGCGGCTGATCTGACCACGATGGCAAAAGGACTGGCGGGGGGATTGCCGCTGGCGGCTGTAACGGGACGGGCAGAGCTCATGGACGCTATAGTACCGGGCGGTCTGGGGGGAACCTATGGAGGTAATCCAGTGGCGATTGCGGCTGGCCATGCGGTGTTGGATGTGATCGAAGAAGAGAAACTGGCAACACGTGCGACGCAACTGGGAGAGCGGTTGAAACAATGTCTGCATGAACTGCGGTCGAGTGTCCCACAGATAGCTGACGTGCGTGGGCTTGGGCTGATGATTGCGGTGGAGTTTAACTGTGAAGACAGTCAGGAACCCGACGCTGCTTTTACCAACGCGGTGCGTCAGAAGGCACTGGAACGTGGTCTGATTTTGTTGACATGCGGTGTACACGGCAACGTGATCCGCTTCCTTCCACCGCTGACCATACAAGATGATGTTTTTGACGAAGCGCTCAACATTCTGAAATCTGTGCTGCTCGATCTGAATTGTAAAGAGGGAAAGTGAGGGTTTAACTAAGTCATGCTTCGTTAACAGATTAAGAGTAATGCTGAGTGAGTCAGTGTTTTCCCCCAAATCCAAAATGCGCGTGGTAGCAGGGGGAACTTGCTGGTCACAGGAGAGGACAATCATGCACTGGTATTTAAATGTCTTAAAGAATTATGCTTGTTTCAGTGGGCGAGCCCGGCGTAAGGAATTTTGGTATTTTATTTTGTTCCAGAGCTTGGCTGTTCTCATCATTTCTTTCCTGGAAAGGCTGTTTGCTGTTGCCAATCCCGAAATTTATATAGGGTGGTTCAGCGCTATCTATCTGTTGCTCACATTTTTGCCAGCACTGGCGGTAAATGCCCGCCGTCTGCACGATATTAACTGTAGCGCTCGGTGGTTACTGTTACATCTTATCCCGTTTGTCGGTACTGTTATCCTACTGGCTCTCGCGGCTCTAAAAGGGCAGGCGGACCGTAATAAATAAAGTTCAGAGAACCGAATTCACTCACAAGAAAATATCCCGGTTCTGGCTAACGGGTGATTCCGGATCACTAAAGGGGTGCTGAAATGACAATGAATAGAAGAAATTTTATCTCTACTGTCGCGACGCTCGCAGGGGGGGGAGTACTTTCATCTATACTTCCCACAACATCTCTGCTCGCCCAGATCTTAACTGCGGTCGACGATCCGTCCGTTCATATTGACCGATTCCGGCCGACGCTGTTGCAGGATGCACAGCATAGAACCAGCCGGTTGGGGTTGGATCCGCGTATCTGGAACTGGCACAGAGATGTAGCGGCCAAGGCCATGCCAGCCAACTACTATGAGGCTGCTCTGGCTGATTGGCCAGCTTTTGGTGGCTTTTCTAAAGATCAGAGTTGTGAAGTTGTAGTCATTGGTGGCGGGTTGCTAGGGGCTTCCACAGCGCTGCATCTTGCAGAAGCGGGGGTGGATGTGATTCTGGTCGAAAAGGATAGCATCGGTTCAGGCGCTTCTGGCCGTAATGGGGGACAGATGACACCCGGTATAGCCCGTTGGGGAGCGGAAACTATACTGGAGAAGTTCTCACTCAATGAAGCCAAACGTTTATGGCGTTTTGCATCAGTTGAAGCAATGGATCTTGTGGATGAACTCTGCGAGCGTTACGGTTTTGAATGCGATCGCAAATACGGTCATATTACAGCAGCGATACATTCAGGTCATATGGGACCATTGGTGGCTAATGCCGATGCCCGGTGTCAGTTGGGAGATACGACGGTAAAGATTGTTGGGCCACATGAATTGCAGGAAGAGTATGTGAGTTCGGGTATCTATCATGGTGCCAATATCGACAGCATTGGTGGACAGGTTCAGCCTCTGGCGCTGCTGCGAGGCCTGATTTATGGCTTTGCCAGACTGGGGGGACGAGTTTATGACGGTACGAAAGTGATGAAAATCAGGCAAGATGCCAACCGTACGGTTATAGAAACTGAGCGGGGAGCTATCAGGGCAAGTAAAGCGGTGGTACTGGGAGTACATGGTTCCAGCAGTGAGTTTATCTCCGGTCCTTCCACTACAGTGCCTTTTTTCACCTATATAGCGGTAACTCCACCTTTATCAATGGATATCAAAAAGTTGCTCCCGTCAGATCTGCCGGTCTACGATACACAGTTACAGATAGATTATTATCGAGCAGTGCGCGACAACCGTCTGCTCTTCGGTGGACAGGGCACTGGGAACTCTTGGTCTCCGCGTGATGTGAACAATTATTTATTAGATCGTATCAAGACCGTGTTCCCGTATCTGGAAAATCCCGAACTGGAATACTCCTGGGGCGGGATCAGCGATCTGACCCTGAATGGTGCTACCGATGCCCGCAAAAGTGGTGACAGCGTCCCAGTGTATATGGTGCATGGTTGGAGTGGTCATGGAGTGGCGCAGACGGTGCGCATTGGCAAAGCCATCAGCGATGATCTCACCGGACGCAACCACGATTTTACCATGCTTACCCGCATTGACCACTTGAGTATCCCGTTGGGTTCCTACTTTTCTCCGATGGTTATTCCATTGATTAAAGGTGCTCTGGGAGCGAGAAGTATATTTAATCCGGCAGATATGGTTTCGTTTTGAGTGGCTGTCTTCCATTAGCCGATAATAGAGAAGGTCACGATTGATGTAAATGATGGACACCATAATTGCCGTACGTATAACCAGCGTGGAGAGTTATCTCGAATAATTCCGGTTAGTCGCGACACTGAGATGGATGAAGAATGGTAATACTCAGCGTATTGAAGCACTTAAAAATATAGAGGAAACATTACCTGCTGATAGTGATGCAGGATGGTTAAGTGGCGCTCTGGAAAATAGGCGGATGAATTGGCCTTGTTGAACAGTGAATAGTATTTTTATTGAAAGTACTTTTATTGAATAGAGAATACATCTTATTAAGATCCAGAGCTGTTAATTATAGCTCTGGATAGAGTAATAAAGTAATAACTAAAATTGCATACCGTAATGGAATTACAGCAGCAGGCGATTGATGGATCGATTTCTGCACGATACACACACTATCAACCGAGTTTTATTAAACCCTTAAGAGAAAATATAATGCAATATAAACTAATAGGCATTGTGCCGAGGAGAATGTAATTAATAAAATATAGCTTTCTAAATTAGAACGTCAGTAGCTATGAACACATTACCAGTTGTACCTCTTACTCAGTATCAAAAAGAAATTTGTTATGAATCTCAACGTAATCCAGAAAGTAGTCAATTCACAATATCCATCGCAAGAATATTAAAAGAAAATATTAACTTTGAAAAACTTTTTTATTCAGTTAATAAAGTTCTTAGTCATGATGTGACATGCCGATTGCGCATTATTGAACAAGAGGGTGTGTTAAGTCAGCAGATACAAAATATTACCGACAATCAAGCAGAGGTCATTGATGCAGAAGGTGAAGATGTTGCTGTCCTCTTTAAAAAATGGTCAGAGCGCGTTTTTAATCTGGATGATAAATCACTCCTTGAGATCGCCCTGTTACGAAATCTGAAAAATGGGGGTATAGCTATTTTTCTTCGTGCCCATCATATTGTTTGTGATGGTTGGGGAATAAACCAGTTAGCAGAAAAAATTGCTGATTACTATCAGAATAATGAAATTAATCCGAGAGGTTTGTCTCACAATTCTGAGAAATATATCTCAGCAATCATTGAACAAAAAACAATTCTGTCAAAACCAGAAATAGAACAACAAATAACAGAATTGGCTTTGCTTACACAACGCCACGAGCCCGTTTTTTTTAATCGGAGAAAGAAAACTCATTTATCTTGTTTCATACAGCATCGATATATACTGGCTAAGGCTGATGTTGAGAAATCTATTTCTCAAGGAGTGAATCCCTACCAAGTTATTATGTCTGCGGTAACTATTTTATTATCACGAATACATAATAACACCAAGCTAACCATAGGTATCCCGTTGCTTAACCGCCGTATTAATCAACTTAATATTGCAGGTCAATGGGCTAATACTCTGCCATTGGCTATTGAGGTCAATGCAGAGGATACCCTTATTGAGTTGGCAGCTCGTATTAAAACAGAAATCACAAAACTAAAAACGTTTGAGCATATTCCTCTTGGGCGTTTACTTAAGTCTATGGGACCGACAAAGCGTCAAGGGTTTGATGTCACTGTATCTTATAACCATTCACCTATAACAGCGACTTCTCGTGATACCTATAAAAACGAAGATATCTATGCGGCGGCAACAGCCCATGAAAATGATGCTATCGCGATCCACGTACATACCTATGGGGGCAATAGTGAAGTCGCTGTTGATATCACCGGCGCGGCAGATGTTTTCGATGATGATTATCCATTCGAAACATTTACAGCTTCCTTAGAGCGTATTACCAAACAATTGATTGCCTCACCCACACAAGCTGTTTCACAAGTAAGCCTCTCTTCGGCAGAAGAAATGGCTCAATTGGCGCTTTTTGAGCAAGGGCCAATCACAGAATTCTCGCAGCAAGAGACTTTATCAACGTTATTTGATAAGCAGGTTTCATTACACGGGGAAACCGTCGCTATCGCAAATTCTGGTGGTCAGCCTGCACTTACTTATACTCAGTTTCAGACCCGGATCGATAATATGGTGATGGTTTTACTGAAAGAGGGGGTGAGGAAAGGAGACATCGTTGCCATCTTAATGGATCGCAGCACAGATATGTTAACCGCTATCTTTGCGGTATTAAAAGCAGGCGCTGCCTACTTACCCGTAGATCCCAATTATCCGCAGGAGCGGATTGATTATATGTTGAAGGACAGTGGTGTCACGGTCATCATCTCCGACAAAATTAATCAGTCTTTAATTGCTCCATCTTATATCATTATTGATGGAGGTAACATTTCAGCGCAGGAGAATGTAAAGCAGCTCAACTTATCTACAGCGGATTCTCTGGCATATATGATTTATACATCAGGCTCTACCGGTCAGCCGAAAGGCGTGATGATTAATCATTATTCAGTGGTAAACCGGATTGAATGGATGCAGGAACGTTATCCATTGGATAACACAGATGTGATACTACAAAAAACACCGATTTCATTCGACGTATCTGTTTGGGAATTATTTTGGTGGTCGATTTCTGGGGCATCTGTTCACTTATTACCACCGGGTGCTCACAAAGACCCCTTAGAGATCATAAAAGCGATCAGTACACATCATGTGACGACATTGCATTTTGTCCCTTCTATGCTCCAGCCTTTCTTAGATATTCTGGAAGCCGAACCTGAGTTAGTAGAGAGATTAACCAGTCTGCGCCGTGTATTCACCAGCGGTGAAGCGTTACCTTCTACACGGGTTAATCAGTTCCGTAATATTTTTTCCTCTTTTGGGTTAAATGCACCCGCTTTGATCAATCTCTATGGCCCAACAGAGGCAACCGTCGATGTATCGTATTTTGAATTTCTTCCTGAAAATAATGAAGTGATCAAGCGGGTACCTATTGGTTTTCCAATCAACAACATTTCACTGAGAATTATGTCTCAGCATGGCACTCGGCAATCAATCGGTATCGCTGGTGAGTTGCAGATTAGTGGTGTTGGATTGGCCCGTGGTTATCACAATAGACCAGAATTAACTGACGAAAAATTTATTTTGGAGGGAGGTGAGCGCTGGTATCGTACAGGGGATTTAGCAAGGTGGTTATCTGACGGTAGCATCGAATATTTGGGAAGAATTGATAATCAGGTAAAAATCAGAGGTAATCGTATCGAGTTGGGAGAGGTACAAAACACGCTTGAGCATATTCAGGGAATTAGTCAGGCGGAAGTTTTACCACAGAAGAACAATAATGATGATACTTATCTTTGCGCATACTATATGATAACTAATCATGATGTAGCAATTAACCCGAATTTTACTTCTGAAAAACTGCGTAAAATCTTACTGGGATTTCTACCTGATTTCATGGTTCCTCTGAAATTTTTCCAGGTTCCTTATATTCCTCTTACACCAAATGGTAAAGTCGATCGTGGGGCGCTTGGCGCATTGGCGGAAACAGAAGTTTTGAGTCACCATGATGATGTTCAGACAGAAACAGAATATCAACTAGCAGAGATTTGGAAACGGGTATTAAAGATTGAACAACTCAGTGTGCAGGATAATTTTTATACATTAGGTGGTGACTCAATCTTAATGTTGAAAGTGCGTTCTGATGCTGAAAAGGCGGGAATAAATGTCACTCTTTCTGAATTATCACAGTATTTGACGATAGCTGAGCTGAGCCAACAAATTGACTCTGACCGTGAAATTCAAAGAACCGTTGAATTATCTCCTTTCGCACTGATCAAAGAAAAAGAGCGGGCAGCACTTTCTCAATATGAGGATGCATTCCCTGTCACCCAACTCCAACTTGGCCTGATATATCACAGCCAGCAGAGTAAAAGCCTTGCCACTTATAAAGATGTTTTCCGCTATACCCTGAAAGGAAAGTGGGAACCTGAAATCTTTCGCAAAAGTGCAGCAGCGACTATCCAACGTCATCCTGTTCTTCGTTCACACTTTAACCTGGCCGATTTCAGCGAACCTTTGCAAATCATCAATCACAGTATCGATCTTGATAATGCCATAGAGATTCAGGATCTCAGCTTATTGACATTGGCTGAATCTGAACAAATTATCAAAGAGCACATGGAGAAAAACAGTCGTCAAGACTACCAATTTGATCGTGCGCCATTATATCACATCAACTTATTCAAAACCGCAGACACTATAGAGATGGTGTTCAGTTTCCATCATGCCCTTTTGGATGGTGGTAGTGTGGCCAATTTAATACGTGAACTCTTTTTTCGTTACTTGAATGAGGGAACATATTTTTCTGAAACTGATGTAATTCCATCACCCGCTTTGTATATACAAGATGAAATTCATGCATTACAAGATCAGGAACATCAAGTGTTTTGGAAGAACATGTTTAATCGACTTCCCCGAACCCAATTTTCCAGCTACCGATTGTATGAAAGTTTGCCAGAAAATCGAATTTTTTCAAAAAAGGCAATTATTCCAAAAGAAATGGAAAAAAAGCTGGAGATCTTAGTACAGCATGAGCATGTTTCAATTAAATCAGTATTCTTTGCTGCGCATTGTTTAACTGTGGCCAAGGTGACTGCTCAGGATGAAATTGCGACTGGATTAGTCACTCATGGAAGACCGGATGCACAGAATTCAGAGCAAACGCTCGGTTTGTTTCTTAATACACTCCCTGTGCGTTTCTCTGCATTGAACAAAACATGGAAAGAGTGTATCCACTCTGTATTTAGTGCTGAACAGCGTCATGCTCCATACCGTAAATATCCACTTAATGCTATCCAGCAAGTAGCAGGTGAAGGTGCGAAAATAAGTTCTGCGTTTAACTACATTCGATTCCATATATTAAAGGAAATATTTGGTGGCCCTGATTTATCCCTCATCGGGTTTGATCCGTGGGAAGAAACTAACTTTGAAATACTGTTCAATGTCATGACTGATTTCATCACAGGCCAACATTATTTACGATGTGATTTTGACGGCAATGTTTTCTCACAAATGCAGGCTGACACTTATATGGACACTTATATGACCATATTGAACAGAATGGTCAATAGTGGTGATCAGCCGGCAACCCTAAGCCAGCCACTCACACCAAGAAGAAAGGAAATACCATCCTCAAAATTCATATCAACGTTGGACATGATTGCGAAGAACGTACGGGAGCAACCTAATGCAATCGCGATTCGTTATCATGGTGTGCAATGGAGTTATGAAAAACTCTGGTCAGAATCCGGTAAAATTGCTTCTGAACTGATTTCTAAGGGAGTTGTTCAAAATACACCGGTTGCTATTGTTCTTGAACGTTCTCCGACACTCGTTGCATCACTGATTGGTGTAATGAGAGCAGGCGGAATCTGCTTACCATTAGATCTGAGTTATCCAACTCAGCGTATTGAAGCAATGGTGGAACAGGCTCAGCCGGTATTAGCAATTGTTAATGATAAATCCGATACATTACTCAACATGGTGACAGTCCCGACCATAAGGGCAGACATGTTGACAAACGGTAATATAAATAAACATATACCGGATAGAGAAATAGTCCCTGAGCAGCCGGCTTATTTACTGTTTACCTCAGGTTCAACGGGCAAACCCAAAGGGGTGACAATGCCGCATCGTAGCCTGTCGAATTTGATTGTCTGGCAGAATGAAACGCATACGGGTAAGAATATTCGTTCTACCTTACAGTATGCACCGTTGAGTTTTGATGTTTCATTTCAGGAAATCTTCTCTACACTGACTTCTGGCGGCGAATTACACCTGATTAGTGAAGATGAACGGCGTGATCCTTTGCAGTTACTGCATATTATCAATAACTACCAGACAGAAAGAATTTACTTGCCTTACGTTGCACTGCAACAATTGGCTGAAACAGCAGTCGCATTGGATACTTACCCAAAAAACCTGAAAGTGGTTATTTCATCCGGTGAACAACTTCGGGTCACAGAAGATATCCGTCTGTTTATTGGTCAAATAAATAACGGTATTCTTGAGAACCAATATGGTCCAACGGAAACGCATGTCATCACTGCATTTACGATGGAGGGAGTTCCACAGTCCTTCCCTGCGCTTCCCCCTATTGGTAAAAGTATTACCAATTCAGATGTTGTACTCCTTAACAGTCAATTAGAAGAAGTCGCATCTGGTGAGCAAGGTGAAATTTACGCTCGTGGTTTACCGGTCGCACTAGGTTATTACCGTCAGCCAGAACTAACCGCAGAACGCTTTATTATGCTCAAAGACGGTGATGAGCCACTGTATCGTACTGGTGATCTGGGTGTGAAGCTTAAGGATGGCAATATTCTTTATTTAGGCCGCAAGGATACTCAGATTAAAGTTCGTGGCTATCGTGTTGAGCTGGCGGAAATAGAATTAGCGGTATTGAGTACACCTGATGCTAATGAAGTACTAAAAGACGTTGCTGTTGTCGTTCAACAGCACGGTGAAAATGATGGTTTTCTGGTCGCATTCTTGGTTGGAGATAAAAACGAAGCATTTACAGTGCGGGTACAACAGCATTTATCTGACATGCTTCCTAAGCACATGCTCCCTTCCCAAATAGAGTGGTTAGAATCACTGCCTAAGACTCCCGGTGGAAAACGTGATGATACGGCATTACGTAATATGCGGATCATCCATGGGCATAATGATGTAGAAGATATTGCACCTCGAGACAACTATGAACAAGTATTGTGTGATCTGGCTGCGGATTTATTGAAAATACCCAGTTTATCTATCCATCAAAATTTGTTTGATAATGGTGGTACGTCATTGACAGCCATGAGAATGGTCGTTTTGGTAGATAAACATTTCGGTGTCAGCATTCCTTTGTCCCTTTTTATTAGTAACCCAACTGTCGCACAATTAGCTGTGCATGTCAGGGAAAAAGGAGGTTATCCAAAATTCAGTCCTCTTGTTCCCATGCGTACTGCGGGTCATAAACGTCCATTGTTTTTTGTCCACCCAATGGGGGGCAATGTATTGTCTTACTTACGGTTAGTGAAGTATTTTCCCGAAGATCAGCCTTTCTATGCGTTGCAGGCTTACGGCGTGGACGCAGGATCTAAGCCATTGACCAGTATACAAGAACAAGCGACAAATTATCTGGAGGCCATACGTCAAATCCAGCCACATGGCCCATATTCAATCGGTGGCTGGTCTTATGGCGGATTTGTCGCATTCGAGATGGCGCGTCAGTTGAAAGAGCACGGAGAAGAAGTCGCAAATCTTTTCGTCTTAGATACGGTTGCTCTTAACGTGGAGTCTCAGGAAAAAGTGAATGAGGAAGCACTGTTGCGATGGTTTTTCTGGGAATTATTATGGATTAATGAAGGAGCGACTCTCCCTGAGCAGATTGTACCGGAGCATATCACTTCTTTACAGGAACGATTCGAATACATCACAGAGCATGCAATTGCCACAGGAGTCATTCCACAAGGCAGTTCTCGGGCCGTCGTACAAAGATTATTTGATGTGTATCAGACCAATTGGAAAGCGGCTACAGATTATGCCGCTTGTAAGGCAGATATCAATATGACGTTATTACATGCAACGAGTCCATTACCTGAAGTATTACGTTCTATGCATGATACGGTAAGAAGTGAGTATCGCGATCCTAAAAATGGCTGGGAGAGTAAGACAACGGGCCGTATCAATGTTATTGATGTGTCAGGTGATCATTTGGAAATTATGGAAGAGCCTTATGTGGAGGAAGTTGCAAAAACAATCCTTCGAAAAATGGGGGCGTTCTCACCCACAAAACAAGCCTTATTGGTTTCGGAGGAAGTATGAATCGTCAATTAAAAGTGATTGTCATTGGAGCAGGAATTGGTGGGTTAACGGCTGCTATAGTGTTACAGCGAATTGGCTGTGTTGTTGAAGTTTATGAACAGGCTCCAACTTTACGTACAGCAGGTTCGGGTTTGTCTGTGATGTCTAATGCTGTTGCTGCTTTATCCTCTATCGGTATTAATCTGAAATTGGAGCACTTTGGTGCTCCCATTAAGTGTTTTGAAATTAGGAACGTCCGAGATCGTCTGATACGCAAATTACCAATACCTGAAATCTCGTCTTCTAATGGATTCGATAGTGTTTGTATATCACGTAAAGCATTGCAGGAAGCTCTGCTACAGCAACTTGATAAACATATTATCCATGTCGGCGCTAAGGCCACCGAAATTTCCGAGAGCGATGATGGTATTTCTGTCCGTTTTGCTGATGGCAGAGAAGCACATGGAGATTTGCTCATTGGTGCTGATGGGATCTACTCTTTTGTTCGCGACTATATCCAAGGGAATAAGCCGGTTCGTTCAGCCGATTATATCTGTTGGTTGGCTATTACTCGTTATCAACATCCGCAGATAACACCTGGTTACGTTGGTCATTATTGGGGAGCAGGAAAACGAATAGGTTTGATTGATATAGATGGAGGTGAAGTATACTGGTGGGGAACTGCAAACATGCATACTGAGCAGGCCCGCAAATGGCAAGGTAATAATCAAGACATCCTGACATATTATGAAGGATGGCCGTCTATTGTTTCTGATATTATCTCACAGACTCCAGCCGAAAATATCATTTCTGTCTCTGCACAAGATAGGCCTTTCTCACCCCTCTGGGGAAAAGGCAGAATTACGCTTTTAGGAGATGCGGCTCATCCTATGTTGACAAGCCTTGGTCAAGGTGCGGGTATGGCTATCGAAGACGCTGCTGTTTTAGGGCATGTATTCAGGCAGCAGTCAGACCCAATTTCTGCTTTGCGTCGATACGAACAAATTCGTATTCCAAGGGCTGAAATGTTAGTTAATACATCAAGAATGCTGAGTGAAACTGAGCAAGAGGATCGTATTTTTCATCGTTTAAAAAGAGATTTGTCTTTACGCTTTGTGCCAACGGAAAAACTCAAAAAAAGTCTCGAAAACTCATTAAATTTTCCTATGGAAGATCTTTAGAGCATAAAAGAACTGGGGGGCACTTTATTTAGTGAAGGATAGATTTAGTGAGGAATAGAATGAGCTGCTAAATGTACTTTTATCTGTACGTAATTTTATCTGTATTAATGTGATTACCAAGTTACACTGTCACCCGCTAGGCAGGAAGCATGTAAACCTAGCGGGTGATTCTGTCGCATAGGCAGTGCCAAGGTCGGAACGGACATCAAGTCGTTTCGGCCATTTTAATTAGCCGGAAGATTATTGAAGAGTTTCAGTAATTTTCTCTAAATCCAAACCATCCGGGTCTTGATATGGACATGATTGTTCAACAATAAATCCTCGATTTCTTAGAAAGAAAATCTTATTTTGTCGTTCCTAAGCCACCCCTTATTTTTGCACGATAATTATCCCTCCAGCCTGCTTTTTTGAGCTTATTTCTTTGTCTGGCCCCCAATCACTTGGTTTGAGCATATTCAAAACGAGATGTCGGAATAATGCCAAATTCTCAATCATCCCATCCAGAGCAATCATCAAGGCTAATTAGATCATGTCACTCATTTTGCCATTAATGGAAATAAGAGATATATACAGCAAATAATTAGTTATATTATTTTTTATTTTAATATTTTTTGTCATAGGTATTTAATTAAATGAATTTTCACATTCATAATATTTTCCTATTATTAGTGTTTATTTGAAATATTTTCATTTTGGCATTAAATATAATTAATGTTTACATTTACATTAGTTGTGAAATTTGATTATTATAAAATAATATGTAGTGAAGTTAGTTTATTTTTTATATGGGAAAGTATACATGAACTTATTACAACATAATGATAAATGATATTTTTATTCGAATTACCTTATTCCTTGATTGTTAGATGCTATTAATATTTATCATCTCCAGATTTTATCTGAAATAATTTCAATTAGAAATTAATACTAAATGGAAAAAATACAGCAAGGACTTAGCGTTCATGCCAGTAGATATATTCAATATCCATTTTTATTTAGTTGTGGAATTCAGCGTCAATTAATAAAAAATTGCGTTAGATCAAAGACGCTTATCTAAAAAAGGAAAAAAAAGAAAAAAATGGAATATCTTCTTCCCGTTCATCAAATTAACCATTTATTCCGCTGTCTGGAAAATGATTGTCACATAATTTTTTGTTGTTCGGTTATTAACCGGAATATGACATCCAACACCTGAGAAAAATATTGCCTGAGCATCTTTCGATGCTTGGCGTGCCCGTTGTTATTTCTCCTAAGAATAAAAGAAAAACATTTTTGATGGTTTCTGGGAATAACAATTTTCAAATATCCAATAGATTCGTTGAGGTAGTAAGTAGATGAAAGACAGTATTACCAACATGGGAAATACCCTTGAAGCGGGGTTAGTGAATGTGTCGTCAGGAAAGATGAGTGATGACATATTTGCGGGAAAGTTTAATGGGTTATCTGAGGCTGAACGTACCTTGTTGCTGGAAACCTGGAA
>NZ_CAWMEB010000200.1:0-1014 GCF_963866145.1 Xenorhabdus sp. NBAII XenSa04 | reverse complement strand
ATGTCAATCGGCTTGCGCTTACGTCTGCCGATCCGGTCACGCAAGGACGCTGGCGTATTCAGCGTCTGTAAAACTCGTCCGTAAGCCTCGTAAACACTCACACCAGCCTGATAAAGCTGTGTCGGTTTAGTGTTGGGTTTTGAACTGATCAATAATGAGCGCAGATACCAGTTTCCATCCGCATTGTTAGTACCATTCTTATAAAGACGGTAGGCATAGGCACCAGCTACAATGGCAGGATCTCCTCTATAATTATAGTCGCCAACCAGATTGAAAATACCATTTGATGCCCCCAGGACATCAATAACCTTGATACCTTCAGTCGTCTGTGCCCCCGCTCCCCCGACGTTTTTGATCACAAGATGGGTTGAACCCGATGTGCTGCCTTTCACTACAAGTTTGTCAGTCTTTGAGTGATCCCCGCCCAACACGGTTGATAAAGTCACTGTGCCGTTATTGCCCTTGTAATCACTTGCGATAGTCAGTGTATGCCCGACATTTTTGTTATCTTCGCCAAAGAACACTCTGCCACTGTTATTCAAAGCAGAAATTGTTGTGTCATGGTTGAAATAAAGATTACCCGCATTATCAATATTACTGGTGATACTTCCCATTTTATTTCTGTCACCCAGACGTAACGCACTGCCGGATAATATCTTGACAGTACCGACATTCATATCGTGGGTATAGGTAAGATCCAGATTTTCCGTTGTAGCCCCTTTTCCCCCGATGGTGACAACTGAATTTTTCGACCCGGACACATTGCCCTTCAGGGTTGCATTTGGGCCAGACATATAAAGACTGGCGTTGCCAAGTTCCACATCGCCATTAATAGTGCCTGAATTAGAAATACCATGAGTAATGGTGCCTTTATTATTAATAGAAAACTTATCTCCGCGTATCACGCCTCCAGGCGCATTCGTGATGGTATCAACAACGCCTTTAGCGTCGATAGAAATTCCATTTCGCTTTCCATATAACAAGGAAGCATTGGTAATCTGTTTTATCCTGGAC
>NZ_CAWMEB010000199.1:0-242 GCF_963866145.1 Xenorhabdus sp. NBAII XenSa04 | reverse complement strand
AAGCGCAAGCCGATTGACATAGATAATTTCAGAAATGCCGCTAGTGAGTACAACACCAGCGAGAGTACACGCCAGATACCCAATGGGGTATGGGGACGGATGACCGCTTCTTACGGTAAATTATCGCCACGAGTCTCTACATCGGGTGCTGGCGCCATCACCTATAACATGACCCGTGCTCAAATCGGCATAGACAGACGTTTTTATGAAAATGACCAGGGCTCAGCGGCAGGCGGTGTTTT
>NZ_CAWMEB010000198.1:0-242 GCF_963866145.1 Xenorhabdus sp. NBAII XenSa04 | reverse complement strand
AAGCGCAAGCCGATTGACATGGATGATTTCAGAAATACTGCTAGTGAGTACAACACTAACGAGAGTACACGCCAGATACCCAATGGGGTATGGGGACGTATGACCGCTTCTTACGGTAAATTATCGCCACGTGTCTCTACATCGGGGGCTGGCGCCATCACCTATAACATGACCCGTGCTCAAATCGGCATAGACAGGCGCTTTTATGAAAATGACCAGGGTTCAGCGGCAGGCGGTGTTTT
>NZ_CAWMEB010000197.1:0-973 GCF_963866145.1 Xenorhabdus sp. NBAII XenSa04 | reverse complement strand
CAAGCATAGACGTCAACCGCTCCGTGGGATAGGTGGGGTCAAGCGGCACATAGGCGCCGCCGGCCTTGAGGATAGCCAGTAAACCTACCACCATCTCCGGGCTGCGTTCGACACAAATTGCCACCCGGTCATCGGGTCGCACGCCTAATGTAAGCAGGTAGTGCGCCAGACGGTTGGCGCGGAGGTTAAGTTCACCATAGCTGATAGTTTGTTCTTCAAACATGACGGCAATGGCGTCGGGGTTATGTGCGGCTTGCGCCTCGAATAATTGATGGATCAGCGCGTTTTGTGGGAAATCGGCTTGTGTCGCATTGAAATCGACCAGCAGTTGTTGCTGTTCGGATTCAGACAATATCGGTAAAGTTGCGATATTCTGGGTTGCATCGGTTGCCATCGCCGCTAACACACGTTTTAAGTAATCCACCATACGTTCGATAGTCGCGTGATCGAACAAATCGCTGGCATATTCCAAATCACCAATCAGGCCTGAATCACTTTCGGTCAGTGATAGCGTTAGGTCGAAGTGAGCACGGTGACGTGTTTGTTCTATGGGGATGAGTTGCAGACCCGGTAGTACCAACGTTTGCGCCGGTGTGTTATTTAAGGCCAGCATCACCTGGAAAATCGGGCTGTAGCTGAGGCTGCGCTCAGGTTGTAGTGCTTCTACTACTTGCTCAAAAGGCAGATCCTGATGAGCATAGGCGGCCAGTGCCCGCTCCCTGACTTGTGTGAGCAGGTCGGTTACATTGGTGGAATCATTCAGCGTGACACGCAAAGCGAGTGTATTAACGAAGAAACCGATCAAATGTTCAAGTTCATGGTATGGACGATTAGAGACCGGGGTGCCGATAACAATATCATCCTGACCACTCAACCGGGAGAGGACAATACTCCAGGCCGCCAGAAGAGTCATAAATAAAGTGGTGTTATGGTGTTGTCCCAGTTTCTTGAGTGATGCCAGCAAAGCAGCGTC
>NZ_CAWMEB010000196.1:0-424 GCF_963866145.1 Xenorhabdus sp. NBAII XenSa04 | reverse complement strand
AATACACGCATTTGTTGGAAGAACCGCCCGCTCTGATAGCGGCAGATGATCAGGTCGTGACTGCGGGTCTGCCAGCAGAAAATCCAGCCTTAATCAACCAGCCGGCCGATCTGGCTTATATCATCTACACGTCAGGCACCACCGGTCAGCCAAAAGGGGTGATGGTGGAACATAGCAGTGTTCAGAATCTGACGCAGTTTATTGCCAGAACCCATTTGCTGGCACCACAGGTGAAAGCGCTGTTTTTCTCCAATTATGTGTTTGATGCTTCTGTCTTTGAAGTGTTCCCGGTGCTGATGTCCGGTGCCACCTTGTATATTGCTCCCGCCGCGGTAATCGGAGACAGTGAACAACTGCTGGCGTTTATCAATCAACATAAGCTCACCAAAGCCTTTATTCCTACTGCCTTGATGAACCATTTTTC
>NZ_CAWMEB010000195.1:0-245 GCF_963866145.1 Xenorhabdus sp. NBAII XenSa04 | reverse complement strand
CAGTTTATTGCCAGAACACATCTGTTGGCACCACAAGTGAAGGCGTTGTTTTTCTCTAATTACGTGTTTGATGCTTCTGTCTTTGAAGTTTTCCCGGTGCTGATGTCCGGTGCCGCTTTGTATATTGCTCCCACCGCGGTAACCGGAGACAGTGAACAACTGTTGGCGTTTATCAACCAACATAAAATCACCAAAGCCTTTATTCCCACTGCTTTGATGAACCACTTTTCTGCCGAGTTATTCCG
>NZ_CAWMEB010000194.1:0-318 GCF_963866145.1 Xenorhabdus sp. NBAII XenSa04 | reverse complement strand
GTAACAGGTGCGCAGATTATTAAATCCAATGGAGAGAAAAAATTACTGTCTGGCAGCCAGAAAAAAGGGGCGTTCATTTCTGTCTCAGAACTGGAAGAAAACACCGATACGGTGATCATTACCGAAGGCTATGCTACGGCACTCACTGTCAGTCAGTTATATAAAGGTGCAGTTCTGGCGGCGCTGGATGCGGGCAATTTACTTTCTGTCTCCAAAGTGGTTCGGGAACGTTGGTCGGACACCAAAATTATTATTGCAGCGGATAACGACTGGCATCATCCCAACGAGCCGGATAAGAACGGCAAACCAAAAGTGAAT
>NZ_CAWMEB010000193.1:0-318 GCF_963866145.1 Xenorhabdus sp. NBAII XenSa04 | reverse complement strand
GTAACAGGTGCGCAGATTATCAAACCCAATGGAGAGAAAAAATTACTGTCTGGCAGCCAGAAAAAAGGGGCGTTTATTTCTGTCTCAGAACTGGAAGATCATCCCGATACAGTGATCATTACCGAAGGTTACGCCACAGCGCTCACAGTTAACTTGCTCTATAAAGGTTCTGTTCTGGCGGCGTTGGATGCGGGCAATTTGCTTTCTGTCTCTAAAGCCGTTCGGGAACGCTGGTCGGACACAAAAATTATTTTGGCAGCAGATAATGACTGGCATCATCCCGACGAACTGGATAAGCACGGCAAACCAAAAGTGAAT
>NZ_CAWMEB010000192.1:0-439 GCF_963866145.1 Xenorhabdus sp. NBAII XenSa04 | reverse complement strand
ATGAAGTGAGATACCCCCATATGAAGCTAACTGCCCGACAGGTGGACACTGCAAAGCCGAAAGAAAAACCCTATAAACTTGCCGATGGCGGCGGATTATATCTATTGGTTAACCCTAATGGCTCTCGCTATTGGCGGCTAAAATATCGGCTCGCAGGTAAAGAAAAACTACTCGCATTAGGGGTATATCCTGAAATCTCCCTTGCCGAAGCACGAACCAAGAGAAATGAAGCCCGGCGGACGCTATCGGATGGTCATGATCCGATAGAAGAAAAGAGAGCAGAAAAAGCAGCTAAAGTATTTGCGGTCAGCAATAGTTTTGAATCCATCGCTATTGAGTGGCATGAGTATAAGCGCCCAAACTGGTCAAAAGGCTATGCCGAAGACATTCTGGAATATCTGAAAAAAGATATCTTCCCGTATATTGGTAAACGTGCTGT
>NZ_CAWMEB010000191.1:0-437 GCF_963866145.1 Xenorhabdus sp. NBAII XenSa04 | reverse complement strand
ATGAAGTGAGATACCCCCATGAAGCTAACAGCCCGACAGGTGGACACTGCAAAGCCGAAAGAAAAACCCTACAAACTTGCAGATGGTGGCGGACTCTATCTATTGGTTAACCCAAATGGCTCTCGCTACTGGCGGTTAAAGTATCGGATCGCAGGCAAAGAAAAATTGCTCGCATTAGGGGTATACCCTGAAATCTCCCTTGCCGAAGCACGAACCAAGAGAAATGATGCACGGCGGACTCTATCGGATGGTAATGATCCGATAGAGGAAAAAAGGGCGGAGAAGGCCGCCAAAGTATTTGCGGTCAGCAATAGTTTTGAATCCATTGCTATTGAATGGCACGATTATAAACGCCCAAACTGGTCAAAAGGGTATGCCGAAGACATTTTGGAATATCTGAAAAAAGACATCTTCCCATATATTGGTAAACGTGCTGT
>NZ_CAWMEB010000190.1:0-39234 GCF_963866145.1 Xenorhabdus sp. NBAII XenSa04 | reverse complement strand
CCAATTCCGCCACCCTCGCATGTCATAAAAAAGATGGGGTGGCTAACGAGACTCGAACTCGCGACGACTGGAATCACAATCCAGGGCTCTACCAACTGAGCTATAGCCACCATAACAACTATCTTTTCTTTCTACTAATTTTCTTACTACTACAATGCCGCTGACCACGATAACTCATCGTCACTGCTCTTGCACGCTTTAAATGGCGCGCCCGACAGGATTCGAACCTGAGACCTCTGCCTCCGGAGGGCAGCGCTCTATCCAGCTGAGCTACGGGCGCTTAACGCCGTTGCGGTGGAGGATAGTACGGATTTAATCTCCAACTGTCCAGTGCTTTTTTAAAAGAAATGATGTGTTTGATTATGCTTTATTCATTTAGTTGATAAAGTCAGCGTTTTTCCACCGCAGATTGTTTCATCAATGAAAAATCAAACTACATTTTCTATCGGTTTTCTTCCCCGGATAAACTTTGCCCACCAATAAATGAGTGACACGATCAGCAAAAAGACACCACCAACAATCAATGAAAAACGGGTATCCGGATTAATCGCCATGCCAATCAATACACAAGACAGGAAAATCAATGTCAGGTAATTGACGTAAGGGAAAAGTATCGACTTAAACCGATGCTGTTTCAGCGCTTCCTGATGATGTTGGCGGAAACGCAACTGGCTTACCAGAATAACAAACCACGGCACCATTCCCGGCAGTACACTGGCACTATAAACATAAACAAAAACAGCCTGTGGTTCCGGGATCAAATAATTCAAACTGGAACCTGCAATCAGGCAGCCAATGGTGATCGCGATACATCTTACAGGTACACCATTTTTCGAAAGCTTAAGCAATGAAGCCGGCAATTGACGGTTTGCAGCCAAGGCATACAGCATCCTGCCCCCACTGTACATTCCGCTGTTGCATCCCGAAAGCGCCGCAGTCAATACAACAAAGTTGATGACTGCCGCCGCAGAAGTAATACCAACTTTAGCAAAAGTCATCACAAACGGGCTGCCATGCGTGCCCACTTCTGTCCACGGGAACAAGGTTACAACAATGAAAATCGCTCCGACATAAAAGATCAAAATCCGCCACAGGATATTGTTGATCGCTTTTTTCAGCGTAATTTGTGGATTTTTGGCTTCACCTGCGGTAATACCAACCAACTCTACCCCTTGGTATGAAGCAACCACAATACACAGGGCAAACAGGAAACCTTGCCAGCCACCAGAGAAAAAACCACCGTGAGCAGTCAAGTTATCTAAACCAATAGCTTGCCAATCATTACCTAACCCAAAAAATATCAGCCCGATACCAACCAAGATCATCACAATAATCGTGGTGACTTTGATCATAGCAAACCAAAATTCCAACTCTCCATACAATCGCACAGCAGCCAGATTAGCCAACGCGACCAGACCAACAGCGGTCAGTGCAGAAACCCATTGGGGCAAATCAGGGAACCAGAGTTCAGCATAAACCCCCACTGCGGTAATCTCTGAAATTCCTACTGAAACCCACATAAACCAGTAGCCCCAGGCTGTCAGGCATCCCCAGTAAGGGCTAAGATATTTATGCCCAAAAGCCGCGAATGAGCCAGTGACAGGTTCAAGGAACAACATTTCTCCCATTGACCGCATAATGAAAAAGACAAAAAGACCAGCAATAATATAAGCCAGTAATACCGATGGGCCAGCCCATTTCAGTGTGCTGGCGGACCCCATGAACAGCCCAACACCGATTGTGCCGCCTAGTGCAATCAACTCAATATGGCGCGCTTCAAGTCCCCTTTGCAGACTCTGTTTTGAATCACTCATAAAACTCCCTATCCATTTTTATGATGTCTATATTTGCAAATAGAAAAAATACAGGAATTGATAATCAATGGTTGTGAAGATCAGTCGTAAAAAGGCAGGGATCAAAGCACGTTTTGCCCATCAGTGAAATAAAAAATTGTAAAATAGAGTCAATAGAGATAGTCCAAGATAAGGCAATCCACCGTATCAAGCACCAATATTAAGCCGGATACAGTGGGTTATAGTAATCAAATCGTAACTTACAGTTTACCGTTGTAATAATACCAAAGAAATTTCAATAACTTGATTTGCCTGTGGATACGACTGGGCTGTGATAACAGACGATAGAGCCATTCCAAACCTAAGTTCTGCCAGATTTTCGGCGCACGTTTAACATGTCCGGTGAACACATCATACGTCCCTCCAACCCCCATATACAGTGAGCAAGGATACACTTTTCGACAATCACGCATGAAAATCTCCTGTCTTGGTGATCCCATTGCTACCGTGACTATTTGCGCGCCACTGGCCTGAATTCGTGCAAATACCGCATCACGTTCTTCAACAGTAAAATAACCATCCTGACTACCAACAATATTAACGCCCCACTGCTTGCGAAGTTTATTTGCTGTCTGGGTAAGAATTTCTGGTTTTCCACCCACCAGAAATACGGGTGTACCTTCGCGCCCGGCACGTTCCATCAAAGACTCCCATAAATCAGCTCCCGCAATGCGGGACACCTGTGCATTAGGATACTTACGCCGGATAGCACGTACGATACTGATACCATCCGCATAAAGATATTCTGCTTCATCCAACAACATGCTCAGCGCATTATCTTTCTCCGCAGTGAGCACTTTTTCTGCATTGATTGCCACCAATGTTCCTGTTTTTACCTGCCCATCCTGAAAAAGGTGATCAAGAAAATGTGGTATTCCACGAAATCCCCATAGACTGAGTCCGCGGATACGATATTTAGGAATGTTATTCATCACCATTTTTTCTCCTTACATTCACCAGAACAGGTATTTTTTGTGATGCAGACAAATTATTGATGACAAACTTTCGGACAACACCTGCACTATCGAATAGCCAAAACAGTAACTTCGCGGCTATCAGGCACAGGCCAAAGACGATACCAAAGAACACAACACGGGAGACAAAAGAATCCACACCTTCACGGGCAAGGACTATCATGTTGAAGATCGCTCCAAAGCAGAATGCCTGTAAAATGGCTGCCTTATAACGGTTTGTTTCCTGTTTTCCTGCTTCATAGATCCAGTCAAACCACTTGATAATCATACCAACGACAATTGCACCAAGTGGTATAAAGAACACCCCGCCCATGACGACCAATGAACCGATCAACGTCGGAGAAATCGCCAGACCAGAGTGATTATCCAGTACATCCCACGTAAAGTAGTTGGCTGTATTCCAGACCAGATTAGGTCTGTCCGGCCAAACCCAGCCAGGAATAAAGACATAGAAGTCACGGATTATCGGCGCCAAACCCTGAAAATCAATTTTACGGTAGTTATCCAATAACAGAGCAAGATTCTCCCACGGAGAAAAGGTATCTCTGGTCAGATACAGGAAGGTATAAAAGGCTTCCTCACCACTCACATTAAGGCCATAGCGCTTCAATGCCAGCCAGAACATACCAACGATCCCCATGACTCCCGCCACAAGCAACATCCATAGGGTGATCCAACCCCGGACAATGCCAATAAACAGGAATAATGCAAACGCAATAATAATATTGGCCCGTGTTCCTCCGACGATGACATAAGTCAGAATACCAAACCCAACCGTTCCCACTAAAAAGCACAGCCAACGGATCTTAGTCGGTTTCAGGAAAAACACTACCAGCATGGCAGGGATGAAGAAATAGAAAAAGCGCTTAAGTGCCACCCCGGAAACTTGACTGGAGAATATCTGACTATAAGACTGTAGCTTAAATAGCAGAAAACCGTTTTGCAGAAAGAAAGAGGCAACAGTGAAGATCGCAATACCTGCCAACAGTAGCCAAGTCAGATTGGTTTCTACCCGATTCATGGTGAACAAAGGCTTACGAGATACAACCTTAATAGATGTTTTATCATTGTCAGGAATTCGATACCTGAGCCGTATTTTATAACTGACATAATAAATGGCATAAAAACAGCCCGACGCCAGCATTGCATGTAGCAATGAATCTACCGGCACTACCTGTACATCAAACTGAAAAACCAATAGGCTCGTCAGTGGAAAACCAAAATAAAATGTCAGCAAATAAAGCAATGAGAAAAAGATATTGAAGTTAAACTGAACACGTCGAAACTCCCGATACATCAATGTAAGAATGAAGATCAGCGAGATGGTGTAAACAACAAATAACCCACCGAATTGCGCCAAAGTCATTGAAACTCTCCAGATGCTTCCAACAAGGCAATTTTCCACCCTTCTACAAAATTAGGATCAAAAAAGGCTATCGCCTTTTTATCAAGAAACAGCATCTGACGCTGTGCTTCCTGCACCCAGTGCTTATTCAGCTCGTCACCATCAAACAGAATGGGGATTTGCTGCTCGGCTAAGTCTTGCCAGAATGGATTCTGACGACTCAAAACAAATGGAATACCTGACTGGATCAACTGGCAAAGGGTTCCTATTCCCTGCTGACGCTTAAAAATGAAATAGCCCAAATCGCATTGACGTAGCAATGACAAGTAATCGTCAAAAGCCAGTTTTGTTTTCAATATCCGGATATTCTCAGCCCGGAATAACGACAATGCAGTTTGTTCTACATGTTGGATATAGGCTTGATTATTATCAGGATAACCCATTGGCAAAATGAGACAGGCTTCTGTGCCAAATTGACGATGAATTTTGTGCAATGCTTCAATATGACGATTAGATTTATCTCCTGAATTTCCCAACAGAATAGTGACCCCTTCAGATGAAAAGGATTTTTCCTTCACCACTAGTGAAGGTGCCATACGCGTTGGGAAATACAGCAGAGAAGCCGGTACATTAGGGTTGAATGCTGCGAAATGATTGAGATCGCCACGTGTAGCAAACACCTTTCCTACCCGTTTCTGTGCTAAACGACGTAACAGATAGAAAAAACGAAATTTAAGCTGACGGGAATCCTCATAAAGATCAGCTCCCCATACATGCCACCAGAATTGATGACTTTTAATTTTTCCAATCAATAAAGCTATCCATAATCCTGTATTGAACTGTCCATGAAAAAAGAAACGTCTGGCTCTGTCTTCTTGCGCTTGTGCTATGACGGCCTTCGACAGTGCCGCTTTACTCTCATAAATAGAGATGGTTAAAGCAGGATAATTCGCTGTTATCCATGAATGCTCTTTCGCCACCACCATAAAACACGGTTTGGCTGGAAAATTTATTTCCTGTGCCAAGACGTCATTAAAAAAACGCAGTAGCGTTTGATTGTGATGTGGGATGTCCGATCCCAAAACGTGGATTAAGGTTGTCATGCTCGTCCGCGATAAATAATAAATACGCTACAACAAAGAATAAAGTAAACAATATAAGTAGCCATATATGACTGAGCTGCTCCCAACGCCCCATTAACGGGGATCAGCCAATGAGAAAAACTGGTCAACAACAGAAATTGACTGATTTCAGCCAATACATAAATACGCAGTGCTGCTTTCGCTATCACCAGATAACCAAAAACATAAGCACCCACTTTCAGAACATCACCTACCAACTGCCATGCAAATAGATCCCGCATTGCAATAAATTTATCAGAAAACAGTAACCAAATAACAAAATCACGCAATAACCAGACTGAAAAGCTGGCAACTGCCACGGCCGGTAAGACAAATTTCAACGCTTTCACTATCTCACTGGCAATCTCGTTTTTATTTTCCAATCGGGAAAGGGTCGGCAGTAGATAAACCGTGAAAGAGGCCGTGATAAATTGTAAATAAGCATCTGAAATACTGCTCACTCCCTGCCAGATACCAACCTCTTCCCAGCTATAACGTTCTGCCATCAAGTTTCGCATCATGATGTAGGCAACTGGCAGTGTGATAGAAGTCAATAAAGCCATCAGAGTAAACTTCCCCAAATGGCTTGCAATGGCACGATCCCAGATGGGTTTCAATGCCGAAAACGCAATAACTTTACGACGCAGAAGGATAACCACTGCCGGCAACACTACCAAAGCGGGCATTAAAGCCAACCCTATCAGAGCGCCTTCATAATCCCCTAACCAATAACAAAGGCTATAGGCAATTACACCGACCAAGCTACCCAGTATTATCGCCAATGCGTTTCCCTGAGCATCGCGAAGTCCCTTCAAAATAGCCAGAAAATAGTTGGCATAAGCGATTCCCATTTGAATAAATGCGAGCGCCTGCACAACCATTTTGTAATGGTTATGACCAAATAAACTGATATTGATGGTGTCGCTGAATAAGAAGAAAACTATCGCCAGCAGAGTAGAAGACCCCAAAATGATTGAGGATGATGTTCCCAATACTGCTCTGAGCTTTGCCGATTGCTGATGGTGTTTTACAGCATAATGTTCCGCAACATAGTGTTCTGCAACGTATTTGGTAACACCGTTAAAGATCCCCGCACCAGACAATACACCCAGAACAGTAATGAGTTGGCGGAAATTGCCCGCTTGCCCCACCCCTGTCGGGCCAAAGGAGACGGCCAGAAGTTTTACGACCAGTAACCCGGCGCTAATCTTGATTAGTGTAGAGCCCGCCGTCCAGACTGAGGCTTTGGCAAGTGACATCAGGCAAAAAATTCCTTAATGCGGCTGATGACTACCTGCTGTTCTTCATCAGTAATATTATAAAACATCGGCAAACGCACCAGACGCTCACTTTCGCTGGTGGTAAAGTGGTCTTCACCATGAAAATGACCACACTTCTCACCGGCAGGGCTGGTGTGCAACGCTACATAATGGAACACTGTCAGAATATCCGCCGCTTTCATATGGTTATTAAACTCGCTGCGCTCTTCCACATCTTTCAGTTTGATATAGAACATATGCGCATTGTGCTCTACATTTTCTGGCACAATCGGCAGAGTTAAAAGCCCCTTCTCAGCCAATGGCTCCAAGGCCCGATAGTAGTTATCCCATAAGGTCAGGCGGCGCTGATTGATTTTTTCAGCAACTTCCAATTGTGCCCACAGGAAAGCGGCCTGTAAGTCAGACAACAGATAGCTGGAGCCAATGTCACGCCATGTGTATTTGTCCACTTGTCCACGGAAGAACTGCGTACGGTTAGTCCCTTTTTCACGAACAATCTCTGCGCGGGAGAACATGGACTTATCGTTGATCAATATTGCCCCGCCTTCACCTCCCGAAGAGTAATTTTTAGTCTCATGAAAGCTGAAACAGCCAATATGACCAATGGTTCCTAACGCACGGCCTTTATAAGTGGACATGACACCCTGTGCAGCATCTTCCACGACATACAGATTGTATTTTTCTGCCAGTGCCAAGATGGTATCCATTTCACATGCTACCCCTGCATAATGCACTGGCACGATAGCACGGGTTTTATCCGTGATAGCAGCTTCAATCTTGGTTTCGTCAATATTCATCGTATCCGGACGGATATCCACGAATACAATTGTCGCTCCACGCAGCACAAACGCATTGGAAGTCGAAACGAATGTATAACTGGGCATGATAATTTCATCACCCGGCTGAATATTCAGCAGTATTGCCGCCATTTCTAATGCAGCGGTACAAGAGGGGGTCAACAGCACTTTTGAACTATGAAGAGTGTTTGAACAATTAAAACGCTTCTCCATCCACTCTTCACAACGTTTGGTAAAACCACCATCACCACACAATTTTCCACTGGCCATCGCCTGTTGCATATATTCCAGTTCAGTGCCAACTACCGGTGGTTTGTTAAATGGAATCATTTCGTCCTCTGTATAACCAATATGCAGTGCTTTCGATTATCGCACCACGACGTGTATAAAGGCGCAAAGCTGTGATGTTACTGATCTGTGTTGCAATTCTCAGCCGTTGTATCCTATGGTTCTGACACCACTGCTGCGCCACCGACATCAATTTTTTTCCAATGCCCTGGTGATGCTTTCCCGGTAATGCCGCCAGTAAACCTATTCGTGCTTCGTGGCAACCTATGTTTCTCATAGTGACAAAGCCAGCAAGCCCACCACACTCATCATTAACGAGCAAACATTCGTGATCAAAAGTTCCCAGAACCGCGTTTTCAACCCAAGTCGCGTAAAAACGGCCACTGTCATTTGGTTGATACCAAGGGGCACGAAAGCGGCTGGTTGCAAACGCGCGCAACGCTACAGCTTTCAATACCGGAATATCCAATGGTGTTGCGGTTATCAACGCCTGATATTTATCACATTCTTCTGAACTGGCAGATAACGAACTGACAGATGATGAATTAACAGACAGCAGTAAATCCGCTTCGCCTTCCACCAGAGAGAAACCCAGAGCAGATAACTGATCAACCAAATAGAGTTGTTGCGCGGGAACTTTCGCCTGTACCAACGCATATTCGTCCAACTGAGCTGTCGTTATTTGCCCCTTATTAGTCGACGAAAACGCCGATACGAAATTCAGACGGGCAGTAGATAAGCCAAAAAACTGGCTATCCCATGCCAAAGGCTCAATATCAGCGTAAACAGGTTCAACATGAATAGACATGGAGTAAATCCAGCAAATATTGACCGTAACCTGTTTTTGCCAACTCTGTCGCAGAGGCTCTTACTTGTTCCTCATCCATCCAGCCATTGCGCCATGCGATCTCTTCCAGACAGGCAATTTTGAAACCTTGCCGTTTTTCGACTGTCTGAACAAACATACTGGCCTCAATCAGGCTATCGTGCGTGCCAGTATCCAACCAAGCAAACCCACGCCCCAACAGTTCAACATTCAGTTCTCCGCACTCCAGATACATTTGATTAATGCTGGTAATTTCCAGTTCACCACGGGCGGAAGGTTTCACCTGTTTAGCAAAATCCACGACTTTGTTGTCATAAAAATAGAGTCCGGTGACTGCCCAATTTGATTTTGGCTGCGCTGGCTTTTCTTCAATGGAAAGTACACGGTACTGCTCATCAAATTCTACAACCCCAAACCGTTCAGGATCCATAACCTGATAACCGAATACTGTTGCTCCGTGCCCGCGCGCCACAACACTTTGCAGTTTCGGACTGAATGCCTGACCAAAGTAGATATTGTCACCAAGCACCAGACAGCAGGCATCATCGCCAATAAACTCCTCGCCGATCAGAAATGCCTGTGCCAAACCATCCGGTGAAGGTTGTACTGCATAGCTCAGGTGAATACCACAACGATTACCATCACCCAATAACCGTTTGAAAGCAGGCAGATCTTCCGCAGTAGAAATAATCAGTATGTCGCGTATCCCTGCCAGCATTAAGACTGACAACGGATAGTAGATCATTGGTTTATCATAAATAGGCAGTAACTGCTTTGATACACCACGTGTTATTGGATAGAGACGAGTACCAGAGCCACCTGCCAGTATAATTCCTTTCATGCTATCCCCCAGACGGGTTTATTCATTCCCGCAGTGATCAACCAAACCAAGACGTTCTCCTGCATAAGAGCCGTCCTGAACACTACGCCACCAACTCTCATTTTCCAGATACCATTGCACCGTCTTACGAATACCAGATTCAAATGTCTCCTGTGGTGTCCATCCTAACTCACGCTCAATTTTCGCTGCATCAATGGCATAACGCATATCGTGCCCCGGACGGTCGGTGACATAAGTGATAAGCTCACGATAAAAGGCAATACCTGCTGGCTTTTCCGGACGCAACTCTTCCAGTAATTGGCAGATAGTTTCCACAACATCAATATTCCGGCGCTCATTGTGGCCGCCAATATTATAGGTTTCACCAGGTCTTGCCCTGGTAACCACCAAATGTAGTGCCCGTGCATGATCTTCTACATACAGCCAATCACGGATTTGCTCTCCCTTACCGTAAACGGGCAAAGGTTTACCTGCCAACGCATTCAGGATCATCAGAGGGATCAGTTTTTCCGGGAAATGGTAAGGTCCATAGTTATTCGAACAGTTAGTGATCACTGTCGGTAAACCATAGGTACGACGCCACGCTCTGACCAGATGATCACTGGATGCTTTCGATGCAGAATAAGGGCTGCTCGGTGCATAAGGTGTCGTTTCTGTGAAAAAGCCCTCATCACCGTGCAAATCACCATATACTTCATCGGTTGAAATATGGTGGAAACGGAATGCAGCCTGCTTATCCTGATCCAATTGCTGCCAGAAAGTCCGGGCAGCTTCTAATAAGGTATAAGTGCCAATAATATTGGTTTCGATAAAAGCCGCTGGCCCATCAATGGAGCGATCAACATGACTTTCTGCCGCCAAGTGCATCACTGCATCAGGTTGATATTGCTGAAAGATATGATCTAAAGCATCACGATGACAGATATCCACCCGCTCAAACGCATAACGAGGATGCCCGGCAACCGGAGCCAGTGACTCAAGATTGCCAGCATAAGTTAGGTTATCGACAACAACGACGCTGTCTTCAGTATGATTAATAATATGACGAACCACCGCTGAGCCGATAAAACCTGCACCACCAGTAATCAGAATACGTTTCAACGCCAAACTCCTTTGGTATCAACAACCCATTTTTGTTTTATTTGTTTGCCATTAATGGCCTTAAACTGGCTATGATCCACCAGCATTAACACAACATCGGCCTCTTCCAGTGCCTGTTGTAAATCTACCAGTTCCACGACGCCCTTCAGTGAATAAGGCAAGCTATGAATATTCGGCTCAACCGCGAGGGTGGAGCCAGCATGCCACTGTGCGACCATTTTGGTGATATGAACTGCCGGGCTTTCCCGTAAATCATCAATATTTGATTTAAATGCCAGACCAAAACAGGCGATTTTAACTTCACTTGCCCGTTTGCCGCTTTCAACTAAACAGTCCGCCACCGCAGCTTTTACTTGATCAACGACCCAGAGTGGCTTGCTATCATTCACAAGGCGGGCAGTGTGGATCAAACGGGATTGTGCAGGATTTTGTGACACAATAAACCATGGATCGACGGCGATACAATGACCACCAACCCCAGGGCCTGGTTGCAGGATATTAACGCGAGGATGCCGATTGGCCAGACTGATTAATGCCCAGACATTAATCCCCTGTTCGGCACAGATAAGCGAAAGTTCATTAGCAAATGCAATGTTAACATCCCGAAAACTGTTCTCTGTCAGTTTACACATTTCCGCAGTTCTGGCATTGGTGACAACACATTCGCCTTCAAGGAAAATTTTATACAGTTCACTTGCTCTGGAAGACGATTTTGGTGTCATACCACCCACAACGCGATCATTTTTGATCAGCTCCACCATGACTTGTCCCGGTAATACTCGCTCAGGGCAATACGCGATATCAATGTCTGAATTTTCCCCTGCCTGCTGTGGAAATGAAAGATCGGGACGAACTTCTGCCAGCCACTCTGCCATTTGTTCAGTCGCGCCAACAGGTGATGTTGATTCCAGAATAATCAAATTTCCTTTTTGCAAAACAGGAGCAATAGATTCTGCCGCTGCGCGAACATAAGCCATATCAGGCTCGTGATCTCCTTTAAAAGGCGTGGGAACCGCGATTAAAAATGCATCGGCGGGTTGCGGGGAAGACACTGCTTTCAGGTAGCCATCTTCAACAGCAGTTTTGACTACTTTATCCAAATCAGGTTCAACAATATGGATCTCTCCACGATTAATCGTCTCCACTGCATGTTGATTAACATCAACACCAATAACCGTTTTCTGGCGAGACGCAAATGCTGCCGCAGTAGGTAAGCCAATATAACCAAGACCGATCACAGAAATTGTTTCAAAGTTCATAATGTCACCTGATTTTTCTTCAATACTTCCAGAATTCGCTGACAAGCCTTGCCATCACCGTAAGGGTTATGAGCCCGGCTCATCTGTTGATAAGCAGAGTCATCCGTCAGCAAGCGTGTGACTTCATCAACGATAGTTTGGGTTTTTGTTCCTACCAATCGCACTGTACCAGCATCAACTGCTTCTGGTCGCTCTGTGGTATTACGCATGACCAGAACAGGTTTTCCAAGTGAAGGCGCTTCTTCCTGAATCCCGCCTGAGTCGGTGAGTATCAGATAGGCATGATCCATCAAATAAACAAATGGCAGATAGTCTTGTGGATTGATAAGAATAACATTATCAATATCATGCAGAATGCGTTTTACTGGCTCACACACATTAGGATTCAGGTGAACAGGATAAACGACCTGCACATCAGGGTGCATTCTGGCAATTTGTGCCAACGCTTCACAAATCCGTTCAAACCCGCCACCAAAATTCTCACGACGATGACCTGTCACCAGGATCATTTTCTTATTGGGATCAATAAAAGGATAAAGCTCAGCAAATTGCTCGCTCAACACTGCATCATCCATAATGCGGTCACGTACCCAAAGTAAAGCATCAATGACCGTATTTCCCGTGACAAAAATAGCGTTATCTGCAATTGATTCTTGCAAGAGATTGTTGCGAGAGTTCTCCGTCGGCGCGAAATGGTACGTCGCCAGATGACCAGCAATCTTACGATTGGCCTCTTCCGGCCACGGAGAGTACAGATCACCAGTTCTCAATCCGGCTTCAACATGACCTACCGGAATACGTTGGTAAAAAGCGGCCAGACTGGTTGCCATTGTCGTTGTCGTATCGCCATGCACCAGCACCACATCTGGCTTGAACTCACTTAATACAGGCTTCATGGATTCAAGTATCCGGCAGGTAATATCCGTGAGATCCTGTCCTTGTTTCATAATATTGAGATCAAAATCAGGCTTGATCCCAAATAAGTGCAGTACTTGATCCAACATTTCCCTATGCTGTGCAGTGACACAAACTTTTGCCTCAAAAGCATTATCCCTGGCCAAAGCATGTACCAATGGTGCCATTTTGATGGCTTCCGGGCGAGTACCAAACACAGTCAACACTTTCACAGTGACTCTCTTATTTTGTCAATCATTGCTGGTAATTCCACAAAGGGATATTTGTTGCGGTTACTTTCATCCCTGTTTCCAATATATATGTGTATATAAAATACAGACCATCTGAAACAGCCATTCATTTTTTCTTGCGATAAATGAAATTTACATAGTTATCATATATATAAAATTATGTGCGCGAACGCCTCGCTAATGCGACTCCAGCACCAACCAACATACCGATAGCTCCCCACAGAATCATCATAAATGCACGGCGAGGACTATCTCTGTTGACAGGTTCTTCAGGTGTTCTGAGATAACGGTAGGTCTGAAAAATATTCTGCAAAGTAGGGCCAACATTTAGGGTCGCCAACATTGCTATATTTTGATCATAATCGATGCTGTAATTGGGACCGGTAGCTTGCAAAGTTTCGAGTTGTGCTTGCAGCAATGGTACTCCCAGCATGAACATTTTAGATTCAGGCAGTTCATCAAGAGGGATGTTCGTTTGATTACGTTGAATGCCCTGTTTTTCAGCAACCTTCAATGATTGCTGCAAGACATTCAACTCACGGTTATACATTGCCTTGGCCACCATTTCTTGTCGTTTGACCAACGCTTTCATTGATTGAGTACGTGTAGCCCACGCACCTTTAATTTCATTGTTCAGGTGGGTACTGGCGCGTTGATTAGCAAAAGCAATATATTCCCGCAGCAGTCGGTTGGCATCTATTGCTGTTTCTGCCGTTAATTTAATGTGTTCATTCTGCGCATTTTTCTCATTACGGCGTGTCACCTGAATATTGTTGATCAATTCTTCCAGTAACACGGCATCCGCTTTACTATTACCCTCTCGGCGCTGTTTGTAATAATTGGAATGAAGCCAGAATTCACGACGGGTATCATATGCTTCAACTTGCGTCATGAACTCTTTATATGCACCATCGGGAATAGTCGGTAACTGGGCTTCCGGCGAAGCATTAATGTGAGTATCTAAATTGCGCAGAAATTGCTGTTGTGAATAATAACTCCCCAGATTATTCGTCGTCGGTAAATCTACAATAGCGGTTGCGCTCCATTTTTGCTGCATCAGATACGATGCAGCCAGAGCGACAGCAGCGAAAATAATTGCCAGTGCGATAATCCATATCTTTCCACGCCACAGAGCATAACAGAGTGCACGAATATCCAATTCATGCTCTATAGCTGCCTGACCCTGATTAGATTTCGTTTCTGAGTTTTTCACTGCGCCAAACCTCTTTGATAAGCCGATTATTTTTAATGATGGCTTGCAACCCGACGCATCCGACGTTTACACCGTTTGATAAAACGAGCAACCCGCCATGCTCTTTTGATGCAATAGCCATACAATATAAATGCAAGCAAAAACAATGCCAACATTACCCATTCAGGCACAAAACTTAACCGTTCACCTATAATGCCCACTCCAGCCAGCAAAGCTGCTGCCGCAGTAATTAAGACGAATGCCTGACGGGAAGTAAAACCTGCGCGCATGATCAGGTGATGAATATGCTGACGATCCGGTGAAAATGGACTCATGCCCTTGCGCAGTCGGCGGTACATAATCGCAACCATATCCATCAATGGGATAGCAATGATCCATAATGCTGTCACAGGGTTAATAGAACGATTTTCCCCTTGAGTCACCTCAGTCAACAGCCAGATGATGGTGAAACCAATTAGTGTACTTCCAGCGTCCCCCATAAAGACTTTGAAGCGTTTACCAAGCAGGCCCAGATTGAGAAAAATATAAGGCAATATCCCAGCTATAAATGCAAAGCACCAAAATGCCAAAGCAGTGTTGCCGCTTTCATAAAGCAAAATACCTAATGCACCGAAAGAGATGCAAGACAATCCCCCCAATAAACCATCAATGCCATCCATCATGTTAAAAGCATTAATGGCAGCCCAAACCGCAAACAGTGTAACCACATAGCTAAATGGGCCTAATACCATCTCCCATGGTCCAAACGCATCCCCCAAACTTTCTAACTTAAGCCCAGAGAAATACATCATACTAATACCTACTAAAGCTTGGATTGTTGCCCGGATTTTTACACTAAGATCAAAGCGATCATCCAATGCACCAACAAAAACTAATGCCCCCGCACAAGATAAGTACACCCACTTATGAGGGATAAATTCTTTTGTTATAGCAAAACCAAAACAAATCCCAAAAAAGATAGATATTCCCCCTACCAGAGGTATTACTCCATGATGACATTTACGATAATTAGGCTTATCAACAAGACCGATCCGCTGTGCTAACTTACGCGCCACAAACAAAAATATAAATGAGAATATAAATACGCATAAGATTTCAGCAGCTATACTGGGAATATTCACAATAATAACTCTCTGCAAAAATAACAGTAGGTCATCTAGTATTCATTGACTCTTATATTTCCTTTAATATCAAACTCACTCAATAAGTACCTAGTCAACAAAAAGATGCCTACAATGTAAGAAATTTACACATTAGTAAAGACAGTCATAGATCGTGATCAATCATTATTTGCGGAGTATCTATGAAGCACCGTCAGGGAACACGTATCTAAAAAAAGAAAAGCAAAATACATGCCATCTTTGCGATTAAATTAAACCATCAATAAAAAACGCCACAAAAAGTGGCGTTTTAAAGAAGTGATCGCTTAACTATTTTTATTTATGGAGTGCGAATTTTTGTTTACAGACTACGAACGTTTCATAAAGTCGAAGAATTCTTCGTTTGTTTTTGTCATAGCCAGCTTGTTGATAAGGAATTCCATTGCATCAATTTCACCCATCGGATGAATAATTTTACGCAATATCCACATCTTCTGTAATTCGTCTTGTGCAGTGAGTAACTCTTCTTTACGTGTACCGGAGCGATTATAGTCGATAGCAGGGAAAACACGTTTTTCCGCAATCTTACGGGACAAGTGTAACTCCATGTTACCTGTACCTTTAAATTCTTCGTAAATAACCTCATCCATCTTAGAACCGGTATCAACCAGAGCTGTCGCGATGATGGTCAAGCTACCACCTTCTTCAACATTACGAGCTGCACCGAAGAAGCGTTTTGGACGATGCAGCGCATTTGCATCCACACCACCAGTCAATACCTTACCGGAAGCCGGAACAACGGTGTTATAAGCACGAGCCAGGCGGGTTATAGAGTCTAACAGGATAATAACGTCTTTTTTGTGTTCAACCAGACGTTTTGCTTTTTCGATCACCATTTCAGCCACTTGAACGTGGCGGGAAGCCGGCTCATCAAAAGTAGAAGCGATAACTTCACCTTTTACCAGACGCTGCATTTCGGTGACTTCTTCTGGGCGTTCATCGATCAGCAGCACCATCAACACACAATCTGGATAATTGTGGGCAATATTAGCCGCGATGTTTTGCAGTAACATGGTCTTACCCGCTTTTGGTGGAGCAACAATCAGACCACGCTGACCACGACCAATAGGCGCTGCCAAATCCAGAACTCGAGCAGTCAAATCTTCGGTAGAACCATTACCACGTTCCATACGTAACCGGCTGTTAGCATGGAGAGGAGTCAAGTTCTCAAACAGGATCTTACTACGGGCATTTTCAGGTTTATCGAAGTTAACTTCATTAACTTTCAACAAAGCAAAATAACGTTCACCTTCTTTTGGTGGGCGGATTTTACCTGAAATAGTGTCACCTGTACGGAGATTAAAACGGCGAATTTGACTAGGAGAAACGTAGATATCATCGGGACCTGCAAGGTAGGAGCTGTCTGCTGAGCGGAGGAAACCGAATCCATCCTGCAATATCTCCAGCACACCATCTCCGAAAATATCTTCTCCACTCTTCGCATGCTGTTTGAGGATAGAGAAGATAATATCTTGTTTGCGCATACGAGCCAGGTTTTCCAGCCCCATATTTTCGCCGAGAGTGATCAACTCTGATACCGGCGTATTCTTTAATTCGGTAAGATTCATAATGGTGGGTTCTTTAACTCGGGGTATATCTCGAACTATGAACGTGAATGGTATGGCAGCGTTATCGGTGCCTGTTTATTTGTACCCAAAACAAATACAACCTCTTAACATATTAATTTATATTACAAGGCAATAGTCTGAAGTACGCTAATTGATTTCAAAATAAGGCTAACAAACTGTTAAAACACAACCGAGATAACAATAACGAAATGTGATTAATCTCAATACAAGAGCTATCTCAGTGTAAGTAATGTTTCAGCAAATACTGTTTAACAATATTGTCTTAGTAAACACTATCTCAGCAAAAAAATTCAGTAAAAGAAGACTTCGACATAAAACGTCCAGTACGAAAACATCATCGGGATGTTCAGCATAAAGACGTCTTCAGCACCAAGCTATATACTGAATGGCTCACTATATATGCTTTCAGAAACTCTACTAAATACGATATGCTATCAGATATTTCAAGGTGATCCAGAGATAACAGATTTATCAGACACTATAGATTGTTTAGTATGTAACATGCCTGGTGTCAATTCTTCATATAAATTATGAAAATCTTGCTAACGCATGTTTCATATAAGCACGTGGCAGCTAACTTACCATGCTTCGTTGCGGACGTCTAGCTGTCAATAAGATAAATCACTTTATCTGCTAAACGCCCATAATTACCGTGAGCTAACTCTAAGTTAGAAATGTGGTTCCAAAAATTCTTTCAGTTGAGTTTTTGACAAAGCTCCCACTTTCACCGCAACTTTTTCGCCGTCTTTGAACAAAATCATCGTCGGAATACCACGAATACCGAATTTCGGCGCAGTTTCGGTATGATCATCAACATTCAATTTAGCAACGGTCAGTTTACCTGTATACTCAACAGCTATTTCATCCAGAATAGGCGCAACCATTTTACAAGGGCCACACCATTCAGCCCAGAAATCAACCAAAACGACACCTTCTAATTTCAGTTTATCTCCATTAAAGTCACTGTCAGCCAAATGAATAACACCAGCATTCACAATCTTTTCACTCATTATTTGGACTCCGAAGTAAAATCTTTTACGTTATCAGTGTACATTAACCAATATAAGGTGTCTTTATTTCAGCGGATACACTTTCTTAAAGCAATAGTTAGCTGATATTCTACCACACTATGAGCAAAACACATTTGACAGAAAAGAAGTTTTCCGACTTCGCATTGCACCCCAAAGTCATTGAAGCCCTTAATAAAAAGGGTTTTTCCAACTGTACACCGATACAGGCGCTAACATTGCCTTTTACTGTCGAAGGCCAAGATGTTGCGGGGCAAGCACAAACCGGAACGGGCAAGACGCTCGCATTTCTGGCGTCTACTTTTCATTATTTACTGACTCATCCCGCCAAGGAGCATAAAACCAATCAACCAAGAGCGTTGATTATGGCTCCGACCCGTGAACTGGCCGTTCAGATCTACTCTGATGCAGAAGAGCTAGCTGAAGTCACAGGGTTAAAAATGGGTCTGGCCTACGGTGGAGATGGCTATGATAAACAGCTAAAGGTGCTGGAATCTGGCGTTGATATCGTCATTGGCACAACAGGTCGTCTTATTGATTACGCCAAGCAAGGATATATCAATCTTGGTGCTATTCAAGTTGTTGTATTGGACGAGGCCGATCGCATGTACGATCTCGGTTTTATCAAGGATATCCGTTGGTTATTCCGTCGGATGCCTGCGGCAACTGAACGCATGAATCTGTTGTTCTCCGCCACTTTATCTTATCGGGTGCGCGAATTGGCCTTCGAACAGATGAATAATCCTGAATATGTGGAAGTGGAACCATTGCAGAAAACCGGGCACCGTATCCAGGAAGAGCTTTTTTATCCTTCTAATGAAGAAAAAATGCGTTTGTTACAGACTTTATTGGAAGAAGAGTGGCCCGACCGCTGCATTATTTTCGCAAATACCAAACACCGCTGTGAAGATATCTGGGCTCATCTGGCTGCCGATGGACATCGTGTCGGTCTGCTGACCGGTGATGTAGCACAGAAAAAACGCTTGCGCATATTGGAAGAATTTAGTCTGGGCAATCTGGATATTTTGGTCGCCACCGATGTTGCTGCACGTGGGCTGCATATTCCTTCCGTAACACACGTGTTTAACTATGATTTACCGGATGACTGTGAAGATTACGTTCATCGTATTGGCCGAACTGGCCGTGCCGGCGAAAGCGGTCATTCAATCAGTCTGGCCTGTGAAGAATATGCGCTGAACCTGCCAGCCATTGAAGAATATATCCAGCATCAGATCCCTGTGAGCAAATATAACAGCGATGCATTACTGAAAGATTTACCCGTGCCCAAACGCCGCAACCGCGCACGTTCAGGAGGACATCCGCGCCGTACCAATACGACGCGCCGTGGTAATACTGTTCGTAATCGTAAACGCAATTCGTAACCGTAGTGTTCAGGCTGATTAACATAATTCTGGAATAACAAAATGCTGAGTTCTTCGCTCTATGCCGCTATCGATTTAGGCTCAAACAGTTTTCATATGCTGGTTGTCCGCAGAGTATCCGATAGTATTCAAGTGGTCGCCCGCATTAAACGTAAAGTCAGGTTGGCCGCTGGGTTGGATAAAAATAACCATTTATCCCAACAGGCAATGGAGCGGGGATGGCAATGCCTTCGCCTTTTTGCAGAATATTTGCAGGATATCCCTGCTCTACAGATCCGCGTTGTCGCTACAGCAACATTGCGACTTGCTGAAAATTCCAATGAATTTGTTGGCAAAGCCTCTAAAATATTAGGTACTCCGGTTAAAGTCATCAAAGGTGAAGAAGAAGCTCGACTGATTTATCAAGGTGTTGCCCATACTACAGGCGGGCCGGAAAAACGTCTCGTGGTAGATATTGGTGGCGGTAGTACAGAACTTGTCACGGGTATTGGTGCAAAGGCTACACAGTTATTCAGCCTTGAAATGGGCTGTGTTACTTGGCTCGAACGCTATTTCAATGATCGCACTCTGACAGAAGAGAACTTTGCTAAAGCAGAAATGGCCGCTCACCATATTCTTACTCCTGTTATCACAGCACTTCTGGAACAAGGCTGGCAGATTTGTGTCGGAGCATCGGGTACAGTGCAGGCTCTTCAGGAGATCATGATTGCCCAAGGTATGGATGAACTCATCACCCTGTCCAAATTGCAACAGCTTAAATCTAAGGCGATTGAATGCGGAAAGCTGGAAGAGCTGGAAATAGATGGCCTGACACTAGAGCGGGCATTGGTTTTTCCAAGTGGCTTGGCAATCCTGATTGCTATCTTTCAGGCCTTAGGTATCGAAAGTATGACTCTGGCAGGAGGTGCACTGCGTGAGGGGCTGGTTTATGGCATGCTGGAACTTCCTGTCGAGCGAGACATTCGTGCCAGAACCTTGCAAGATATTCAGCAACGCTTTCAGGTCGATACTGAACAGGCACAGCGAGTCAGACAACTAGCAGAGTCTTTTTTTCAACAAATCGCTAAAACGTGGGAATTGGATGAGCGATGTCGCGAACTGTTAGTCAGCGCTTGTTTGCTCCATGAAATCGGCTTGTGTGTCGATTTTCGCCAAGGGCCAGCTCATTCTGCTTATCTGATCAGCCACTTAGACCTACCCGGCTATACTCCAGCTCAAAAACGCTTACTAGCGACATTGTTGAAAAATCAAAGTGGATCCATCAACCTGGCATCATTCAGTCAACAAAATGCGTTACCGGCATTACTGGCGCTGCGATTATGCCGTTTACTGCGCCTTGCCATTATCTTTGCCAGCCGTCGGCGAGATGATTCTTTAGCAACTCTGCGTTTGCGGGCAGAAAATGACATACTTACTATTACTCTTCCCCATCAGTGGCAAACACAACACCCACTCAGTGCCGAAACATTACATCAAGAAGTTAAGTGGCAAAGTTATATTCAATGGACATTAATTATTGAAGAGCAATTTATTAAAGAGCGGAATAATTTCAATTTAGGATAATTATGCATTCTAATAACTCTTAACTTACAAGAAAAAACGAAGGAAAAGCACTCCCCAGTTACATCATTGGTGATGAGACTGGGGTAAGGATATTAACCCGCTTAGTAGTTACCACCATTTTTTTGTCCAAGGCCAAAACGGGATTTGATATCCGCAAGGCGTGATTGCCCCTGTTTCATACGTTCTTCTGCACTGATGGCTCTCTTACCTTGTGGCCAATCCAGATCATCTTGTGGCAACTCTAACAAAAATCGGCTCGGTTCAGGGCGGATCAATTCTCCATACTGGCGACGTTCTTTACTAAGGGTAAAAAAGAGTTCCCGTTGCGCACGGGTAATACCAACATAAGCCAAACGCCGTTCTTCTTCGATATTATCCTCATCAATACTGCTTTGATGTGGTAATAACCCTTCCTCCATTCCTACCAGAAAAACATAAGGAAATTCCAGGCCCTTGGAAGCATGCAACGTCATAAGCTGAACCTGATCCAATTCTTCATCTTCTTCACCCCGCTCCAGCATATCCCGTAAAGTAAAGCGAGCCACAACCTGAGAGAGTGTCATTGGTTCATTCAGATCATCACCTTCAAGCATTTCACTCATCCAGGTGAAAAGCTGATTGACATTCTTCATCCTCATTTCAGCAGCCTTAGGACTGGGAGAGTTCTCATACAGCCAACTTTCATAATCCATACCGTGCAATAAATCCCTTACGGCCAACAATGGTTCACGTTCTGCCTGACAGGAAATTTCATCCATCCAGTGGGTAAAACGCTGTAGAGCAGCCAATCCGCGACCGGACAAATTCTGCTCCAAACCAAGGTCGAAACTGGCATAATACAAGCTTTTGTCACGCTGCCTTGCCCATTCTCCCAATTTCTGAATCGTCACTGGCCCTATTTCCCGACGTGGTGTATTGACGATCCGTAAAAATGCACTGTCATCATCAGGATTCGTCATTATTCGCAGATAAGAGAGCAAATCCTTAATTTCCGGCCGGGAAAAAAACGACGTTCCACCAGAAATGCGGTAAGGAATGCGGTTTTGCATCAACATCTTTTCAAAGATACGGGATTGATGATTACCACGGTATAAAATAGCGTAATCTTTATACTCGGTTTTATTGATAAAGTGGTGGGCAATCAATTCCCCTACGACGCGCTCAGCTTCATGATCTTCATTATTTGCTTCGATCACACGTAGAGGATCGCCATAACTCAACTCAGAAAAAAGTTTCTTCTCAAATACATGAAGATTATTCGCAATCAGGATATTTGCCGATTTCAGTATTCTCCCTGATGAACGATAATTTTGCTCCAGCTTGATCACATTGAGTTGTGGGAAATCTTCCTTTAACAGGATTAGGTTTTGCGGACGAGCACCGCGCCATGAATAAATTGACTGGTCATCATCACCGACAACGGTAAAACGTGCCCGGTTACCTACCAGTAACTTCACCAGTTGATACTGACTGGTATTGGTATCCTGATATTCATCCACCAGCAAGTAACGAATTCTGTTTTGCCAACGCTCCCTGACTTCTTCGTCCCGCATTAACAACAATGTTGGTTTAGTAATCAGATCATCAAAATCAAGAACATTACAACTGTTCAGATGTAAATCGTAACGACGATAGCACTCTGCAAACTGATGTTCTTGAACTGAACGAGCTTGTCTCATCGCCTGTTCCGGTGACATCAGGTCATTCTTCCAGTTGGAGATATTTGAGATGAGTTTTTGTAGGAGATCTTTATCTTCTTCCAATAAATCCGCGGTCAGATCTTTCAACAATGCCATTTGATCCTGATCATCGAACAGAGAAAAGTTACTCTTCATCCCAAGTGCTTTATATTCACGCTTGACGATCTCCAGCCCTAACGTATGGAATGTTGAGATCATTAATCCCTTAGTTTCCTTACGACCCAATGTTTGGGCTACGCGCTCTTTCATTTCACGTGCGGCTTTATTGGTGAAAGTCACAGCCGCAATATGACGGGCTTGATAACCACAAATACGGATCAAGTGGGCTATTTTATTGGTGATAACTCTGGTCTTACCAGAGCCTGCACCCGCCAGAACCAAACAAGGCCCTGTCACAAATTCAACCGCTTGTTGTTGGCTAGGATTTAATCGCATACTGTTTTGAAGGTTATGTCAGGATGAAAGATCAAGGAGCGAAATTGTAGCAGAAAGCAGCACAGGAAGGAGATTTTCTTTACAGCAGGTGGTTATTACTAAATAAAGTGATAAATTGACAAGAAATTAGCGGGAATTAATAGTTCCGGTTCAATTATAGTTTAATAATTGGCGGGTTTATCTTGCAAAAAAGGAATGTGTTTTTTATCACATCCCTCTCGTTAAAAATATTAAACATCATCCAACCAAATAAGTTCCTGTTGCACTGGCGATATGTATCTGTTTTTCATTGTGCAATTCTATTCTGGCGACTGATACTTTATTACCGGCACGAATGATATGACTACTGGCGGTAAATACCTCGCCACGTCCGGGGCGCAGGTAATCAACGCGCAGATCTATAGTACCTATAGTAGGCAGACGTTTTTGCATTTCCTCTATCGTGATGACTTTCATCGTGGCCAGTGCACTCCCGGTACAGACTAAGCCACCAGCAACATCAAGTATTGAAGCTATAGCGCCACCATGCAGGATTTTTTGGGCTATATTACCCACCAGCTTATCTTGATGGAAAAATTGAAGTTCTGCATAGTCTTTTTCAAAACGAACCAATTCAAGCCCCAACAATTGGTTGAATGGCATATGATAAACAAACACCTCACCTATAAACTTACGAGCCTCTTCTTGTGTTAAAGGTTGGGTTGGTTGCTGTATCGTTTCCATATTGGATTTCCTGAGAATTAAAAAAATAAATTTACTGATATTAGATAGTTATTTTTGGTTAATAACTTGTTAAGTTTATGCTTTTATTTTCCAGCTTGCCAGTCTGAGAAGCGCTTCGAAAAAACAATTTCATAAAGAAAAAGTTGCTATAAAAAATGCTCGTTTCGTGTTTAGAATGTCTCAGTAATAAACAAGCAATGGTTATGATGGCAGGAACAGGGTTGACCCGAAGTCGAAACATGTTCGCGTTTATACACAAGTATTCAGTGGACAGGACGAGTCGATGATTGATTATAACTCCAGGCAGACTCGATTTGGCATCGGTGCCATGCTGAATGAGATATACTGTAATAGCTTCTAGATGTAATTTGTTTAAATAAATAGCTTTGAATAAATAATTTCAATAATTGAGGAAAGGCGTGTCTACCGCAGAAGTCATCAGCACGGCATCGCTGGCTGAACAAATATTACGAAAAACATTCGGATATCAGCAATTTCGTCCCGGACAGCAGCAGATAATAGACGCCGTTCTTGATGACCGTGATTGTCTGGTTATTATGCCGACAGGTGGCGGTAAATCGTTGTGTTATCAGATCCCTGCTTTGGTCAAAAATGGGTTAACACTGGTCGTTTCTCCATTGATCTCATTGATGAAAGATCAGGTTGATCAATTGAGAACAAATGGCATAGAAGCGGAGTGCTTAAACTCGACTCAAAGTCGTGAGCAACAATTCGATATTATCCGGCGTTGCCGTCAGGGAAGTATCAAACTGCTCTATATTGCACCGGAACGGATGGTAACTGATAACTTTCTCGATCATTTACATGACTGGCATCCGGCTTTGCTGGCAGTTGATGAAGCACATTGTATTTCTCAGTGGGGACATGATTTTCGGCCAGAATATCGTGCGCTTGGACAACTGCGCAGGCGCTTGCCTCATCTTCCTGTTATTGCACTGACAGCCACAGCAGATAAAACCACCCGACAAGATATTGTTCGCTTGTTGGAGTTGCGTGATCCCATTATTCATATCAGCAGTTTTGATCGTCCTAACATTCGCTATACATTGGTTGAAAAATATAAACCTCTTGATCAACTCTGGTCATTTGTTCGTAGCCAGCAAGGAAAGAGTGGGATTATTTACTGCAACAGCAGGAACAAAGTGGAAGAGACCTCAGAGCGACTGCAAAAACGGGGGTTGAGTGTCGCTCCTTATCATGCGGGGCTGGAGATCAACCAGCGTGCCTGGGTGCAAGATGCTTTCCAGCGGGATGATTTGCAGGTAGTTGTTGCGACAGTGGCGTTTGGTATGGGAATCAACAAACCCAACGTACGTTTTGTCGTGCATTTTGATATTCCCCGTAACATTGAATCTTACTATCAGGAAACGGGGCGTGCAGGGCGGGATGGTCTGCCTGCTGAAGCAGTACTGTTCTACGACCCGGCGGATATGGCATGGCTACGCCGTTGTCTGGAAGAAAAACCTACAGGTGAACAGCAGGATATTGAGCGGCATAAACTCAATGCTATGGGAGCGTTTGCGGAAGCGCAAACCTGCCGACGATTGGTATTACTCAATTATTTTGGCGAAAGCCAGCAAACTGCTTGTGGTAACTGTGATATCTGCCTTGATCCACCGAAACGTTATGATGGTTTAGTCGATGCACAGAAAGCCTTGTCCTGTATCTATCGCGTTGGACAACGATTTGGTATCGGCTATATTGTAGAAGTGTTGCGCGGTGCTAATAATCAACGTATCAGGGAGTTAGGGCATGATAAATTGCCCGTTTACGGTATTGGTAAAGAGCATAGTCAGGAACACTGGATGAGCATCCTGCGTCAGTTGATCCATCTGGGGTTAATCAACCAAAATATTGCCAATTATTCTGCATTACAATTGATGGAGGCGGCGCGGCCTGTTTTGCGTGGCGAAGTGCCTTTGCAACTTGCCGTGCCTCGGATCCAAAGTTTGAAAAGCAGAAATCAGCAAAACAAATCATACAGTGGAAACTATGATCGTAAGTTGTTCGCTAAGTTGCGGAAATTGCGTAAATCCATTGCTGATGAGAACAATATTCCGCCTTTTGTCGTTTTCAATGACGTAACGCTGATTGAAATGGCAGAACAGTGCCCAATAACGCCCAATGAACTTTTGCTTATTAACGGGGTTGGGCAGCGTAAACTGGAACGTTTTGGTGATGTTTTTATGACATTGATCCGTGAGCATTTCGAAGGATTTGAATAACAGCAGTCAACCATAGTCAACAAATAAAGAAATAACGGGAAAGATGACGGATATAGAGGATGATAAATGCCGCCTGAGATATTGAAAGCAAGCTGGTTAAACCGCGAACCTCAGTTCTCTGCGTTTACAAATGGATTATTGCTGGATTTTTGGAATACCAGAAACGAACGGGAATTTATAGGCGTTGATAATATTCCTATCTGTTATGTTTCTTTCTGTTCGCCCCAGCATGATAAGACATTGGTAATATCCCCTGGTCGTAGTGAAAGCTATGTGAAATATTCGGAAGTGGCTTACGATTTTTACCATCTGGGCTACAACATCTTTATTATTGATCATCGTGGTCAGGGGCTTTCAGGCAGAATGTTGACAGATCCTCAAAAAGGACATGTTGAAGCATTTGAACACTATGTGGATGATTTAGCAAAATTCATCGAATTAGAAATCGTTCCACTGCAATCGCATCGCTGTTATGCACTCGCTCACTCAATGGGCGGGGCTATACTGAGTTCTCTTCTATTACGCCAAGAATCAATATTCCGCGCTGTGGCACTGTGTGCTCCCATGTTTGGTATTAACTTACCAATGCCTCGTTGGTTGGCGAATTTCCTGGTCAACCAAACAGAACCTTACCCTAAAAGACGTAACAGATATGCGATATCAACAGGGCATTGGCGGCCATTACCCTATTTTGTCAACCTGTTAACCCATAGCTATGCACGTTATCAGCGATATTTACGCTATTATGTTGATTATCCTGAATTGCGCCTTGGAGGGCCGACTTACCGTTGGATGCGTGAAAGCATGCGAATGGGAGATAACTTAATTGAAAAGGCAGGAAAAATTCAGACACCACTTATTGTTTTAAAAGCTAGTGAAGATAAGGTAGTGAGTAATCGGGAGTTATTGGCTTTTTGCGAAGCGCGTCAAAAAGCCGGAGCGGGAAAAGAAGAACACAATCCTCTGGTTATCCAAGGGGCACACCATGAAATCCTGTTCGAAAAAGATGTATTACGGGCGCAGGCCCTTAATGCGATTTGTGATTTTTTTGATCAACACTGATTTATACCCAATAGATTTCAAGAAAGATGCGGGTATCGCTTAGGAATTTGAACCATGTACTATGTTGTTGCTTCAGACTTAGATGGCACACTGTTATCTCCCGATCACGTATTAACGCCGTATACTAAGAAAATTTTGAATCTTCTGACAGATAAAGGGATTCATTTTATTTTTGCGACAGGGCGTCATCACATTGATGTAGGGCAGATCCGCGATGGATTGGGTATTAATGCTTACATGATCACATCAAATGGGGCGAGAGTGCATAATGCACAGGGAGAACTGGTATTTAGTCATAATCTGGCACCGGAAATTGCCCGTGATTTATGTTTGCTGGAGTTTGATAATCCGAATGTTTTGACCAACTACTATAATAATGATGAATGGTGGATTAATCGTGAAAGCTCGGAACAGACTGAATTTTTTAAGGTGTCAGATTTCCATTTTCAGCGTTTCCAACGTGAGGATTTTCCTGTTAATGGTGTGTGCAAGGTCTATTATACCAGTGAAGATCATGACTATTTGATTCAACTGGAAGAGAGGATTGAAGCGCGTTGGGGAGATAAAGTCAACGTGAGTTTCTCTCTAAGAAATTGTCTGGAAGTCATGTCAGGAGGCGTATCCAAAGGGGAAGCATTGGCACAGGTCTGTCAATCCATCGGGTATCAATTAAGTGACTGTATTGCTTTTGGTGATGGAATGAATGATCTGGAAATGCTGAGCGTCGCGGGTAAAGGTTGCATTATGCAGGGCGCCCATCAGCGCCTAAAAGACATTTTGCCGGATATGGAAGTGATAGGTTCTAATGCCGATGATGCGGTTTCGCGTTATTTGCAAAGAATGTATCAAGTTTGATATTCATTTAAGTAATCAATTGAAAACAGCATCCATCAGGATGCTGTTTTTTTAATATAAAAAGTCAAACAAAAGGAAATAGTTTTTTCATGTAAATATTTCTCTATCTATTATCAAAAAACTATCACTTAATTTTCTTTTTCTATTATTATATTTATTGCTTGGATTTTTTTATTATTTTTTAGATGGTCACGGTGCTTTCTTGTCGTTTTTTTCAATCATATCAATGAATACAATTCCATTATATTAATAGCAATATAATTTTTGATAATCTATTTTAAAATTTATTAATTACAACAGTTAAATTTTCTATGATAGTTCTGACTGCAACCTAATTGTTGACTTATTTTATTTTAACAGTCTACGCGAGTAGATATGTCTGTATATGAAAATAAATCATGAATAAAAATAGTATTGTTACATTTGTTACGTTGGAATTAAAAACTTACTGTTCTGACACTCAGGGAATATATTGATATGCCGTATGAAAATACGGTGCCAGTTATAACACCGATACAGCACGCTTCTGAAACATGTTTGGCTACACCGGAAGGGCGAAGAGGGTTTTGGCGAGCCATTTTCTCCTGTTGGCTAGGTACGACAATGGAATATGCCGATTTCGCACTTTACGGTTTAGCCGCGGGTATCATTTTTGCTGACGTTTTCTTTCCTGAAACAGCACCAACGATAGCTTTATTGGCAAGTTTTGCTACTTACTCTGTCGGATTTATTGCCCGTCCCATTGGGGCACTTATATTTGGTTGGTTAGGCGATCGCAAAGGACGCAAATTTGTCATGTTAATGACAGTGACGCTTATGGGGATATCAACCACACTTATCGGGCTTATCCCTGGTTACGCTCTTATTGGCATTTGGGCACCGATTTGTTTGGTGACGCTGCGATTTATACAGGGATTAGGGGCAGGAGCGGCGTTATCCGGTGGTACTGTTATATTGGGTGAGTTTGCACCGCCAGCACAACGTGGTTTAGTTTCATCTATTATTGCTCTTGGCTCTAATGGTGGAACATTACTGGCATCACTTGTTTGGCTGCTGGTATTGATGATGGATAAAGAGAGTTTACTGGATTGGGGTTGGCGTATCCCATTTCTGTGCAGTTTTTTGATAGCGATAATGGCCTTATTCATTCGTCGTTACATGAGTGAAACACCCGTCTTTGAACGTTATAAAGCGATGATGACAGAACAGCGCGAACAAACATTGGCTGAGAGAGAAAAGTATCAGACAACCGATAGTTCTCGTTATTTCTGGCAACGAACCAGAGCATTCTGGCTTATGGTTGGCTTGCGTATTGGTGAAAATGGCCCGTCATATTTGGTGCAAGGGTTCATTATCGGTTACGTCGCTAATGTGCTGATGATGGACAAATTTATTCCAACGATTGCTGTGCTTATCGCATCAATATTGGGTTTTCTGATCATTCCATTGGCGGGCTATTTTTCAGATCGTTTTGGTCGCCGTATTACTTATCGTTGGTTTTGTCTATTACTTGTTTGTTACGCATTTCCTGCTTTTATGTTTTTGGAAAGCCGTGAACCTATTATTGTTATTCTGACTATTGTTGTAGGTATGGGATTGGCTTCACTCGGTATCTTTGGTGTGCAGGCCGCCTGGGGAGTTGAACTATTTGGGATAACTAACCGTTATTCCAAAATGGCCTTTGCAAAAGAATTAGGCGCTATGTTGTCTGGTGGAGCTGCGCCGTTGGTTGCCGCGGCTTTATTATCTTTCAGTGGGCATTGGTGGCCTATTGCCTGTTATTTTGCTGTGATGGCGGGTATCGGTTTTATTACAACATTTTTTGCACCTGAAACACGTGGCAGAGATCTGAATTTACTTGAGGACGCAATTTAGTGTCCTTCCATTTTTTGTATTCTTACCCATTGAATCTCTGTCTCAATTTGAGGGACTAACATAAGTATTATGAATTCTCGCTTAAAAAGAGTAACTCGTCGCGATGTTGCGAAAGAAGCCGGAACCTCGGTAGCCGTCGTCAGTTATGTCATCAACAATGGCCCACGACCTGTTGCAGAAGCTACTCGCCAGCGCGTATTAGCAGCGATAAAAAAAACAGGCTATCGGCCGAATAACATTGCGAAAGCATTAGCTTCTGGTTCGACACACGCTTATGGTTTGATCCTGCCGGATATCTCCAATCCCTTTCTTTCTTCGGTAGCTTGTGCTTTGCAGCAGGAGGCTTTTAAACATGGACAAGTATTGTTACCGGGAGATTCAGGAGATAACCGATTACGGGAAAAGGAGCTTATCAACAATTTATTGAATCGTCAGATCGACGGTTTGCTATATACTAGTGTGGATCGCCATCCTTATATTGATTTGATTCAGGCCAGTGGAACTCCCTGCGTTATGCTTGATTGGGTTAATGCTGATTCAAATGTTAGTGCAATTCTTGTGAATGAAAGGATTGCAGCATTTAAAGTGACTCAACACCTGACAGAGCATGGTTACCGCGATATTGCCATTATCTGTGGTCCTCTTAATATGTTGAATACTCAGGATCGTCTTTCTGGCTGGCGGGATGCTTTAAAACAAGCAGATTTGATGGTACGGGAAGAATGGATTTTTTCCACGGACTATACTCGCCTGGGCGGTTATGAAGCAACGTTACGGATGCTGAAAGGGAAATTACCTCGTGCACTGTTTGCTACTAATGAATTGCAGGCATTCGGTTGTTTGCGCGCGCTGGCTGAACATAAGATAGCAGTGCCTGCTGATATTGCCTTGGTTTGTTTCAATGCGACTCAGCAATCTCTGTTTAATGTGCCTTCCTTAACCGCGGTTCGCCAGCCGGTTGATCAAATGGCACAAACAGCTATCGAAATATTGCGATCATGGACTGGCAAAGCTCAGGAATGCGAATTTGAGTTTGAACTACAAGTTGGTGAATCTTGTGGTTGTCTGGTTGGGCGGTAACCTTACTCAAACTATGTGACAGTAAAATAAGCTACCGCATTTACTTCAAAAGTCGGATACAAGACAATGGATGAGAGTACTTAAAAATTGTTTTATTGGTAGTTAATAATGAATTAAAGGGCTTTTTTTTCCTGATAGATTCATAGATAACTTTGATATGAAGTAGATGAATGTATATTTAACGCACTTTAAATTTTATCTTTGTAAGATTTTCTTAATCCATTATCTAATAATGACATTATTAATTTCATATTATTTTTTTAAGAATAGAGCGTAGACTTTAAAAGATAAGTGAGTATAAAATTTGGCATCCTTTATAGTTTGTCTCCTTTTTTATATGATTTGTTCTTAAAGAGAAAATATTATGAATTGGTATTTTCAAGTTTTTAAAAATTACGCTGTTTTTTCAGGGCGTGCGCGTCGTAAAGAATATTGGATGTTTTATCTTTTCAATATAATTATTTTTTTTGCCATCTGCATATTAGGTGCAATACTCAGTGATACTATTGGTTTTATCGTGATGATGCTTATTTATGCATTGGTTGCTTTTATCCCATCACTTGCAGTGACAGTACGCCGTCTTCACGATACTAATCGTTCTGGTTGGTGGTTTTTACTGACTTTTGTTCCAATTGCTGGCATTGCAGTATTTATATTCACTCTCTTAGAAGGCACTGAAGGCAGTAATGACTATGGTGCTGATCCGAAAGCCATGCGTTAATACTTTAATATCTCTTTGATTTTATTTCTTTAGTTTGCCATCATCTCAAAAACGTCGTCTATTATTTTATAGCGGCGTTTTTTGTTTTTTTATAAATAAACACCGAATTTATTCTGAATATCAGTCACGAAGAAGCAAATAAATCAATAAACCTCCCAGGACCATTGCTGCCATAATTATCGGTGTTTGCTGGGCGATTCTGGATTCCAGTACAGCACCGAAACAGACATATCCAAGAGGAACACTAAGAAAACGTGTGGAGGTAAATAGGGTCATTATCCGACTAAATAAATTTTCTGGCACTCGGCGCTGAATTAATGTGATTTCTACCGGTGCTGCAAAACCAATACTACAGCCGATGGCAAAAAGTTGGATAAATAGGACATACTGTTCACTGAATAGAGATAACGATATGAAGCTTAATCCGAGCAGGCTGTAACCGGCCAAAATAATTGGGTAACCGGAAAAATGTTTGCCATAGATGCCGTATAACAAAGAGGAAAGCGTTGTACCTATACCAAAACTTGTCATCGAAATGCCAAGACTGACAACGGAATTAAATTCGGTTTTATTTATGTAAGGCAGATAAATTATCAAGAATGGAGTGATAACAAAATTGATTATTGAGCTGAGAATTAGAACAGAAAACAACTCCTTTTCTGACTTGATATAGTTGAATGCTTCAAGGAAATAACGGTGTAGCAGAGAAGGAGGTTCAGTCACCTGATCTATATCGGCGATAAAATGTTTCTTCAGAATGATGATCCCCAGTGCAACCACTAAAAAACTGACTGCATCAAAATATAAGGCATTTATTGTACCGAGCGTTGCGATGATCAGTGAGCCAAAAATCGGGCCAATAAGATCACAGATATTTTCAATAGTACTGTTTATTCCGTTAATTAACTCATTCTCTCTTTTATGCTGTTTTATCTCTTTTGCCAGCATGACATCTTTTGCCAGACGCCCAGGAGAATCCAGAATGGTTGAAAATATTAGCAGGATAGCCAACAAATAAAAGTGCAGCATATCTACTGCGTAAAACACGGGGATTAATAATACACTCAGGAAATTAACTAAATCAGATAGCATTGAGATGCGAAACGCACCATATTTATCCACCAACTGCGCGCTAAAGAAAATAGAAAATATCAATGGTACTATTTTGGCCGACATAACGGCAGCAACCAACAATGGGCTACCTGATATTTCCAGAATCAACCAAGGAATGGCAATTTCTGTAATGGTGTTTCCCAGAATAGAAACACCATTTAATGCCAGTAAGCCACTTATTTGAAAAGGGATGCGTCTCACCATATTTTGAATTTCTTCTTTCCTTAATTTTCTTCTCTAATTAAGCCTTAACCTTACAGATCTCCTGGTTTACGGGGAGGATTACGACCTGATGTATTGGTAGTATTACTGCGAATAGTAGTACTGCGAATTTCCTGCCCAAAAATATCAACATGTGCCTGAAATGGTGGGAACGGCAGGGTAATATCATGTTTGCGGAATTCCTGCAAAATATACTGATGCACTTCATGGCGGGCAGGCATACGATGCCCCATTTCTGCGGCATACGCACGCAGTTCATAGATCTGAATCCCTTGTTGCAGGTCAACCAGATAGACTTCGGGTATCGGGTTATCGAGAATTAACGGGCACCGTCTGGCGGCAGTCATTAATATATCAGTTGCTTTCGCGGACTCTGTTTCCACGGGGACAGGAATAGTCAAGACAATACGGGTAATTGTATCTGACAATGACCAGTTGATAAATTGCTCAGTAATAAATGCTTTGTTAGGGACGATAATCTCTTTTCTGTCCCAATCGGACAGAGTGGTTGCCCGTGTGTTGATTTTCGTGATACTACCAGTCAAACCTCGAATAGTCACAGTATCGCCAATGCGGATTGGCTTTTCGAACAAGATCATCAGGCCAGAAATAATATTGGCAAAAATTTCCTGTAATCCAAAACCAAGCCCAACCCCCATTGCTGCAATCAGCCATTGCAGTTTCGACCATTCAATGCCTATTAGTGAGAAACCGACAATCCCACCGATCAGGGTAATACCATATTTGGTTAATGTTGTGATGGCATAACCTGTGCCCGGTGTCAGTTCCAAGTGCTGTAACAGTGCCAGCTCAAGTAGTGCAGGTAGGTTGCGGATAAGCTGTGCAGTGATCACAATAACCAGGATCGCAATCAGAACGGAACCCATTGTTATTGGCTGAACGGTATCAACACCGTTGATGGTTGTGGTGACATCCCATAGCCGGATGTTTTCGAGGAAAGAGAAAGCAGAATGTAATTCTGACCACAGCAGGATTAATGAAACCAGCGCGATCATGGTCAGGATAGAACGCATCAATCCCAGGGACTGGGCGCTGATTGCATCTAAATCGATAACCGGTTCTTCTATTTCGATGGATCCTTCAACGCTGCTGTTGATATTGGTGGAGTCTTCTTCATTTTTGGCACGTTGGGCAAGGATATCGGCACGACGCTGCTTCGCTCTTTCGAACGCAATTTTACGACGTTGGATTAACATCCATCGACGAGTAATGTGGTAGATGACCAACAGAGAGAACCAGATGGCCACCGAAGTTTCTAGCCGAGCCAGCAATGCTTGTGATGTTTGCAGGTAGCCGAGCACGGATGCCAGTGCAGCCAGAATGGGTGCAGAGAGCAGTATCCACCACAACACAGAGTTTATGATGTTTTCACCCGAACCGTGTTTGTCCATGTACAGTGGAATGCCTGCGCGTTTTAGCGTAATGGTGACCAAGCTCAGGGAAACACAAAGCATCAGGAAGCATAATCTGCCGAGTGTCGCGGCAAACTCACGCTCACTGTAATTGTTGAATGTGATAAGTGCCATCATGAGAGGGACAATCAGGAATATCGACAAACGATAAAACCGCATTGCCCGTTTTACCCGCTCTTCTGGCCAACGGAAATGGGCAATGAATAGGCCATTAGGATGAGCAAATGCCGCACTGAGCATGAAAATCCACAGGACAGGCGTTGTTTCACTGACTCCGTTGCCAATTGCTGTCGCCATTGGGTACTGCCACGCATTTTTCAGGCCGTAGCCAATCGCTGACCAAAGCATCGGCAGGGGAAGCGCCGCGATAACAGACCAGAATACTGTACGCAGAGTAAGGGTGAAGTGATCTTGTGTCACTTTGCCAATACGGTTGCTGGAACGTTCAAGGAAAGCATGATATTGGCGATGTGAACTGATGCTGAAAATCACCAGCAATAATGTCCCTAGCAAATAGAGCAACGTGTCCTGCGTGGTCAGCATAACGTGAATGGCAATGCCCAATTGGGAGAACGTGTCCAGAGAGAGCAGGCGGGTTAGATCCTTTACTACCCGCAGCGGGTAATCCAGGGAAATAGGGTCGACATCTGCAACCCAAAACAGATAACGGTGAGTTGCATCTTTAACTTCTTTCAAAGCATCATTTAATTGGCTGGTGGATACTTTGAGTTTTGTCAGCTCCAATATTTCACTGTCATAGCCTGAAAGCAGAGAATTCAGTAACTCTTTTCTGGTACGAATAAGGGAATCGTAAACCTGTTTTTGTGCCGGGGTCAGATTATTATATGCAACGGGAGTTTGCCCGATTTCCCGTTGAGCGTTTTCCAGCATTTCTTCATATTTCAGCCTTTCGACCCGTAACTCCACTATGCTTCGGTCAAGTTGTTGGGATTTCGGAACATCCGGGATGTGGGTTAACTGTGTTCTTAAAGCGGCCCCTAGTGCTGTTGAATCACCTAACCATTGCGCCTGTTCGCGAATGGTATTGAGTGTCTGGCGTACCCGCAGAATATCATCGGCTGCTTTGCGTTGCTGTGAGCCAATGGAATCCATACGTTGGGTTTGCTGGTTAAGCATTTGTGACAGATGGCGGTTCTGCTGAAGCTCATCCAATAAAAATTGCGGCAGTTTCCCTCCATTCTGTCCCGCCAGCATTTCAGTATGTTCAAGAGCTGATTCTGCTTTTTGCTGCCGCTGAGTATTTAATTGACTGCGCAATTGCTGGAGTTGGTAATCCAGCCGTTGATAGCGTTTTTTAAATAATTCTGCCCGTAAGCGAGCAATTTCCTGTCGATTATTGGCAGAAAGTTGTGCCATCTCCAATTCATTAGTCACCGACTTGCGGGCATTCACTTCTGCTTGTGCAAGGGTTAATTGGGCTTCACCCAACAGCGTGGGAGGGGGACTCAATGATTGAAGCCGGGAAGTTGCCTCGGTTAGCAGGCGTCTTGCTTCAGCTTGTTGTTGAGGTAAGAGGTTGACTGAGTCACTGATTTCCCGAATTTTATCCTGTTCTTGTTGTAACTGCCGTTCTTGCTCCAGCAATTGGCTGCTGAGCTGGATAATTTGCTGTTCTAAACTGCTGATTGGCTGATTAGCCGCAATAGTAGGAGGAGGCTCACTTGCAGCCAGAATTTTCTGGCGCAACTCTTTAATAATTTTAGGAAAATCATCAATGGCTTGTTGATATTTCTCAATTCTTTCCTTAGAGGACTTGGTATCATTAACCCAGTTGACAGCCCCTTGAAATGCTTGTGCAACCTCCGCATCCTGTGGATTTTTACTGCCTTCAACCTGTTTTAAATTTTGTTTCAGTTGATTTTCATCTAGCTGTATTGCGGAAGCAAAAGCCAGATTCGTAATTAACAGGCTAAGAAGTAAACTGATAATCAGGCGCACAATAAGGGGCTCCTTGGTAATAATTAACTAGCGTTATTTTGATTCATGGAAACATCAGCGTGCTCAGTTTGTTCTCCCTCTTTGGTGATAGTTTGGGTGATAGTTTGTGCCAGTAAGCCACCTACTAGGGTCTGTGAACCACTGTATAAATTATTAGCAAACTGAATCTGATTAGGAGTAAACAAATTGATTACGGTTGAACCAAGTTTGAAACGACCCATTTCTTCTCCTTTTTTGAGGGAAACGGCACCTTCTCCTTCTGCCGGATAAGTCCAGCGTTTGATAATGCCTTCACGTGGAGGTGTTACACAGCCACTCCAGACGGTTTCTATGCTACCTACAATAGTTGCACCAACCAAAATTTGTACCATTGGACCGAAGGCAGTATCAAACAGGCAGATAACCCGCTCATTGCGTGCAAACAGATTAGGGACATTTGCAGCAGTCAATGGATTGACAGAAAATAGATCTCCCGGAACATAAATCATCTCTTTCAGTACGCCGTCACATGGCATATGGACACGGTGGTAATCTTTTGGTGACAAGTAAATCGTGACAAACTGACCATTGCGAAATTGCTCGGCAAGCTGGTATTGACCAGCCAACAATGCTTCTACAGTGTAGTAGTGGCCTTTTGCCTGAATAATTTGTTCTTCTCGGATAGCGCCTAACTGGCTGATAGTGCCGTCTGCGGGAAGAGCCAGTTGATGAGTTTCATTGACGATAGGGCGAATACCCTCTTTTAATGGGCGAACAAAAAACTCATTGAATGTTGAATAAGCTTTAAAAGAAGACTCTTGGGCTTCATTCATATTGACTTTATAAACTTTGGCAAAAACCTGAATGGCAAGTTGTGTTAACCAACCCGCCTTTTTATTCGCAAACCAACCTGCTAAGTGAGTAATACATTGCTTTGGCAGTAAATATTGTAGTCTGATTTTAATATTGTCTAGCACATTAACCTCTTGGATTTTTTATACCCGTCTTTCTAATTCGCAGTCTGAATCTATGGGGTATATAGGTAAATTGGGCAAAAGTCAGCTATTGTACCTGCCCTTATGTTGAATGTCAGGGCAACGTTTTGCTAATTATTGTGTCTCATTTTTGAGCGTCAGTGAAATTTTTGCGTGGCTTTACCTGAGCCATACTTTCCAGTATGCGGTGGTAATTTTCAAAACGCTCTTCCGCGATAGACCCTAGTTCCAGAGCTTCCCGTAAAGCGCAGCCGGGATCATCCCGATGCTTACAATCACGGAATTTACATCCACCAAGATAATTACGGAATTCAATGAAACCTTGTGCTACCTGTTCTGGTGTCAGGTGCCATAACCCGAATTCCCGGACTCCGGGGGAGTCGATGACATCGCCTCCCTGTGGAAAATGATAGAGGCGTGCTGTTGTTGTAGTATGTTGACCAAGGCCGGAATTATCCGAGACTTCATTGACCAGAATCTCTTTTTCGCTGTCCGGGAGCAGTGTGTTAAGCAGGCTGGATTTCCCGACCCCGGATTGACCAGCGAAGATACTGATTTTATCAGCCAGTAAGTTAATCAGTTCTGGTATACCTTCTTCTGTATAGCTGGAAACTTCCAGTACCCGATAGCCGATATGACGGTAAATATCCATGACACTGTTGACCCATTCCCGACTTTCTTCATCCAATAGATCAATTTTATTGAGCACAATCAAAGGTTCAATATTGAGTGTTTCACATGCAACCAGATAGCGATCGATAATATTCAGTGAAAGTTCAGGCAATATGGCAGAAACAATCACAATTTGGTTGATATTGGCTGCAATGGGTTTAATGCCATCGTAATAATCAGGGCGGGTTAGGACGGAAGAGCGCTCATGTACCGCTTCGACAATCCCATTGATCTTCACATCAGACTGGCGTTGTAATGCAGGTCGCCATACGACACGGTCACCAGTTACCAGTGAACGGATTGTCCTGCGGATATTACAGCGTTGTATGGAGCCGTCTGCGGCTTCAATGTCGGTATGCTGGCCGAATCGACTGATAACCAGCCCTTCTTGTGGCTCACCAAGCTGGCTGTCATCCAGTTCTGGTTTTTGGGCATCAGTCCTGTTGAGCGGCTGTTTCAGCCTGCGCTGGTGATTGGCCTGCACACGGCGTTGCTGCCCTTTGGAAAGTTTACTTTTAGCCACCGAACCTCACTTATTTCATCTATCTTTCTGATTATCGCTGTGGGTGATCAAAAACGTTATGATACACCTCTGATACAGATTACCTGTTTTGAAGGAACCTAGGATATATCATGTCAAAAAGTGAGAACAATCTTATCTGGATAGATTTAGAAATGACGGGCTTAGATCCAGAGCGTGATCGCATAATTGAAATTGCGACGATCGTGACCGATTCAGAGCTGAATATCCTCGCGGAGGGGCCAGTTATCGCAGTCCATCAGTCAGATGAACAACTGGCGCTGATGGATGACTGGAACGTTCGAACGCATACCACCAGCGGATTAGTGGAACGTGTAAAGCAGAGTTCATTTGATGAGGTTGAAGCTGAAAAAGCAACGATTGCTTTTCTGGAGCAATGGGTGCCGGCAGGAAAATCACCTATCTGTGGTAACAGCATAGGCCAAGATCGCCGTTTCTTGTTCCGTTATATGCCTGAACTGGAAAAATATTTTCACTATCGTTATTTGGATGTGAGTACGCTTAAAGAGCTGGCGCGTCGTTGGAAACCTGAATTGCTGGCCGGATTAAGTAAAAAGAATTCCCATCAGGCATTGGATGATATCCGGGAATCAATTGCTGAACTGGTTTATTACCGCGAGCATTTTATCCAGAAGTAAAGGGCGAGCCGATACAAGGATTGATTGTACATAAATTTATCTCTGAGTTGATGGTTAAGCGGATAATTTGCTGGTTTAACCGTCAATCAGAGGAAAAAAGCGAATTTTTATATTTTGGGGCTTGCCAGAAGAAGAATTCTTCGTATAATGCGCTCCCCGTACCGATGAAGAATTTCACAAGTACAGCATATCAAAATTAAGCGGGAATAGCTCAGTTGGT
>NZ_CAWMEB010000189.1:0-896 GCF_963866145.1 Xenorhabdus sp. NBAII XenSa04 | reverse complement strand
TTGCTACAGCCGGATTATTTTGGTCAGTGTCTGTCATCGGAAGGGGTCAGCGCACTGTTTCTGACGACGGCGCTGTTCAACCAATACGCTGGCCTGATTGCACCCGCGTTATCGGGTTTACGCTATCTCCTTTTCGGGGGTGAACAAACCGATATCCGTTCAGCCATTCGCCTGCGATCTGATCACCCACCTGAGCACTTACTGCATGTCTATGGCCCAACGGAAACAACCACTTTCGCCACTGCCTATGAAATGCCATTGATAGCTGCCGATGAAAATGACGGCAGAAAAATCCCCATCGGGCGGCCAATCAGTAATACCCGGATTTATATTCTGGATAAACAAGGCCAGCCAGCCCCCCTCGGTGTCATTGGTGAAATTTATATCGCCGGCGCGGGGGTTGCCCGCGGTTATCTGAACCGCCCTGAACTGACGGCGGAACGCTTCCTGCCTGATCCGTTCTCTGCCGAATCGGATGCGCGTATGTACAAAACCGGCGATCTGGGCCGCTGGTTGTCTGACGGCCATGTTGAATATACCAGCCGCAATGATTTTCAGATCAAACTGCGCGGCTTCCGTATTGAACTCGGTGAAATCGAAGCCAGATTGATGCAGTGTGACGGGGTACGTGAAGCGGTGGTTCTTTTGCGTGAAGACCGGTGTGAAGACTTACGTGAAGAGCTGAATGAAAATCCATATGAAGAGATTTCTGCTGAAAAAACCGGGGGACAAAAACGGCTGGTTGCCTATGTCCGGCCTTTGGATAATGTTGAACTGGTGCCCGCCGAACTGCGTCAACAGCTCGCTCAGCATCTTGCCGACTATATGTTACCGGGCGCCTTCGTCACCCTTGAGGCTTTCCCGCTGACGCCTAACGGCAAAATTGACCGTCGGGC
>NZ_CAWMEB010000188.1:0-2388 GCF_963866145.1 Xenorhabdus sp. NBAII XenSa04 | reverse complement strand
ATTATGCTGCATGATGGGAGTATGGGCATTTGCACACCGGGTTAATAACAATCATGCTTGCATTTATTTCTATTTCCCTACTACCTCATTTCCATTATCGAATGTGGCGACGGAACGGGGGGAGAGAATCAAGGATACCCTTTCCGTAACGCTTAGTGACAAGACGATTATCAAGAATCGTGACTGCACCGGTATCTTTTTCTGTGCGGATTAACCGCCCCACGGATTGAATCAGCTTAATACACGCATCAGGAACAGAAATCTCTTCAAATGTATTACGACCAACTGAATCCATCCATTCAGCAAGCGTCAGACTGACCGGATCAGTTGGCACCATGAACGGCAGCTTAGCAATAATGACGTTGTTACAGTAATCCCCCGGTAAATCGACTCCCTCTGAAAAGCTGGCCATACCAAAAATTACACTTGGCTCGCCGTGATCAATGCGCAACTTATGACGGGCTACAATCTCGCTTTTAGGTAGTGTAGTCTGCATCAAAATACTCTCTTTTTGCTCATCAGGCATCATGTCAAAAACATCAGTCATCTGGCGTTTAGAAGCGAAAAGAACAAGACAGCCTTTTAAGCGATTCATCAGCTTAGGCAACATAGTACCGACCTCCTGTGTATGCCCTCAACGTCCTTCGGGGAAAACTTCATATTAGGGATAAACAGCACGCCATTCTCTTCGTAATTGAACGGACTTTGAGCCAGTAAGGTAGGCGTTGCTGGTGGTAAGCCCACCTGATTTAGATAGGCATCAAATTTACCCAAAGTACGGATAGTTGCAGAGGTGACTATAGCTGAAAAAACCACATTCCACACATCTTTCATCAGCATATCCCCAGCATGCACAGGGCTGCTGTTGATGACTATTTCGTTTTTCTTCTCACGATTAACGTCAACCCAGCGGGCAAAAGGAATACCGTTTTTGTCACGATGTTTAACGTTAACAAAATCACTCCATGCCGTTATTAGAGTTTCGAAACGATTATCCAGCTCCCCCACAATCATTTTGTGCTCTCCAGCATCAGGATTGCTCTTCAAGTTGCCATCAATTATTAATGACATCTTGCCATTAATTTTATTCATATCGCCTAAGATCTTCCCGACAATTTTGGCATAATTGATAACCTCTTTCGGCGTTTCTCCGGAAGGAAAAATACAGGTTTCACGTTTGTCATACTCAGATTTGAAAGGTAGCGTTCTCAACAAGAAGTCTTTTGTTTCCACCAGTTCTTTTTTTAGTTTGGTTGTTTTAGAGTGTAGCTCAGTTGCTAGTTGCTCCATTTCATTATTGTAATTATCCACCAGCGGAATAATCATATCGAAAATCTCATCAACCCACTTCACTGTTGCATCGATGGAGCATGAAGAAGCGAAGTGATTTATTGCTTTACTGGTCAGGTGATGACCTTCATCGAAGACAAAAATGCTTTGTTTTGGATCAGGCAGCACTACACCTCCCCCCAGAGACAAATCAGCCAAAACGATATCGTGATTTGCTATAACAACATCAACACTATCTAACTCTTTACGAGCCTTGAAGAACGGACAGATTGCGTAATGGGGACAAAGGTGTGATGGACATTGGCCCACAACAGCATTAACTTTTTGCCAGATTTCATCGCGTACCTCCACGGAATAAGTATCGCGATCACCATCCCACAGCCCATCTGCGAATTTGTCTTTGAGTATTTTAATGCTCTGATCTTCATAACCAAAAAGACTCATTCTTTTATCAGATTCACGTTCAGCACGGAGTTTACAAAAATAGCGACCACGACCTTTCACCATTGCAAACGTAAAATCTAAACCTGCATTGGTACGAATATCAGGCAAATCTTTGAACATAACTTGTTCCTGTAATGCGACAGTCGCGGTAGACAAAATTAATGTTTTCTTTTTGGCCTTTGCAAGAGGGATTAACGGGATAGAATAACCCAACGTTTTACCAGTGCCAGTGCCAGCTTCAATGACACACACAGCAGGATCGCTAGTACGCTGGTCTTCATTGTTCACCTCAATACTATTCACGATGTCATAGCATAAGTTCATCATTCGCTTTTGCCCTATCCGAGCAGTTACCCCCTTGTGCTTCAAAAAGGACTCATAGGCGATTGCGATAATTTTTTTGGTGGTCTGCATTGGCTTAGCAGTCATTTCAGTTGGCCCCGATGGTTAAGATAGAATGATTTTATCATTGCCGACTGGGGGCCGAAGGGATTGACTCACTATTGAAGGGTACTATCGCTAATTGAACAAAGCACTCCACATATTTTCATGCTCTCGGATCTGTGCGGTGGGTAGCCGATAGTGGCTATTCCTATCGAGACCTCATATACAGGATCTTAAAAATTAAGCCTTTCAAAACACGCTTCCAATGTC
>NZ_CAWMEB010000187.1:0-1656 GCF_963866145.1 Xenorhabdus sp. NBAII XenSa04 | reverse complement strand
CACGGAAAAACCGACGATGGTCAATCTGACGAAACTGAAAACCGGCAGTCTGACGGTAACTAAAGACTTTACCATACTGGAACAGGTGTGATTCAGGCGTTGCAGCGCGACCCGGACAAAGCTGCCCTGACGGGGCGTTTAGCGGGGGAGCTGGCGATGGCGGAAACTGTGGAAACGGCGTTACTGATGCGGCGGATGCTTATTATCGGGATGTCCGAACCCAATGCGGCGGCACAGTCAGAAGCGCTGGCCGAAGGGGAACGGCGGATTGCCGCGCTGGACCGGGAAATCAATGCGCTGAAGAATGAAATGCAGCTGAAACAGGCCCTGTCCCGTAATGCCATCCTGACCATTATTGAGCGGGACACCCAGCGCATCAACATGCATCCGCAAAAACAGGTGCCGGACAGTACCGATGCGCGGTTTTATCAGCTGGAAATGCCCAGTCGTGCGCGCAGGTAAGGCGGATGATGACAAAGAAACATGCAGTATTCCGAAAAGGTGTTGTGCTATCACTGCTCATCGTGTTGGTGATGGGCATCACTTTGGCGACAAGCTGGGTCGGGCTGCATCAGGCAGAAAAACTTGACCGTATTCACCACTGGGTGACCGAAACCGGGGGAGTCTGGTTCGTCTGGCGGTTGGGCCTGTATGTGTTACTGGGTTGGGGCGGTCAGAAAATCTGGCAAAGAACAAAGCACCAGCCGGAATACCGCGCAACGCTGATACGGATGATGGCCGTCAGTCTGCTGTTTATTCTGTTGGGTGAATATGCCCCGTCAGGCCATATTGAGGGAATACGATGACAACTAACAGTTATCTGGAATATTTTCTGACATTACTCGGCTGGGTCGTCAATAACGGCTTATGGCACATTCTGATTACAACCGGGCTGTTTACGCTGCCGTTAGTGATAAAAGTGATGGCTATTTGGCTGAAAGTGCGGGAGTGTGGCGAAGAAGATGGTAATGGCGGGTTGCAGTCGCTCGCCCGGACTGAAAATACCCTGTCCTGTGCCTTTTTCGTGATGGTGGTGTGTTGTGTGCCGCTGGTAAATGTCAGCCTGACGACGCTTCAGTATGACCAATCCCGCGCTAAAAGCTGTGGCACCTGGACACCGCAAACGCCGGATAACAGTGGGTATGCGCCAGTGATGTCCAGCCTGAACAACCAAACAGCCGCTGTGCCGCTCTGGTGGGCAGTGGTGCATCGGTTATCCAAGGGGCTGACACAGGCAGCGGTGGCGTCCATTCCTTGCCGGCCGGATCTGCGGCAACTGCGCTTTGAAGTGCAGCATACCCGCATCAGTAACCCGGCACTGGCGGCGGAGCTACAGGATTTTACCCACGATTGCTATGCCTTAGCGCTTTATCAATGGAAACAACGCGATCGGGAGCACATCACCGATCCGATTATCCTGAATGATATCGGCTGGCTGGGCAGCCGCACATTTTTAGCCGGGGATTACCAGACGCTGCAATCCCGCACACCCCGGGCGGACTTTCCGTGGCAGGAGAGCCGGGACAACGGGCGGCCTTATACCGTGCCGAACGGTTACCCGACCTGTAAAGCCTGGTGGTCAGCCGCCAATACCGGCCTGAAAGACTGGGTACTGGCGCAGGCCGATCCGGGATTGTGGTTGCGTCTGTCAGCGAC
>NZ_CAWMEB010000186.1:0-1710 GCF_963866145.1 Xenorhabdus sp. NBAII XenSa04 | reverse complement strand
TAAGCGAGCGGTATTACAGCCTAGCTGGGGGTTTTCTATATACAAGAAGATCCCGGCTCATGGCCGGGATTCTTTTTAAGATTGATAATCCTCATATTCCCAAGCAAAGACACGGGAAAGCTTTTGGGCTATTTCCATCCAGTCATCACCTTCGCACTGATCAATATAGTCTGTGATGGTTTTTTGGATTTCATCCAGATCATATTTACGTACCAGAAGTGTATGCCGCATCAATTCTGGCACCCATTGGTGTTTGCAAAGCCATTCAGGAGTACAAACATTTACCTGAAAATAATTTATACCATCTTCTTGTTCTGGACCTATAGATAGAGTTAGCAATAAATTAAAACTATCAACTTCTTCAGGTACGAAAGTATTAAGATCACACCAATCATTTCCTAAGGTTCTTAACACAGCTTTCATCTTCTTATTTCTCTTTAAATACATTCAAATGACCATCACCAATTTTAACTTTTTGTCCTGTTATTGGATTAATGGTGTACGTTTCAAAATTAGCCTGAACCCCTGTTGGATTTACAGAGATTGGTGCGTTAGGTTTTTCTTTGGGATATCTATATACACGTGTACCATCAGTGCTAACTAAGCCAGTTCCATCGGTTGTAGGTCTTGCGCCATCTCCCACCCAAATTTTGCCTAATCTATCCGCATCTGCTCGAGTACCCGTTCCCACACCATAATTGACTTTACCATTATCACCTTTAATCACAGCGGCTAATCTCGGATCCTGTGAAGCAATATGATTGAGGTTTTGCTTCGTAAGATCCTCTTTCAATTTAGGATAAGTGGCGACATTTTCTGCACCGCTTGTAGCTTTCCCTGCTGATTCCGATTTGGCTCCTTTATCAGCATTGGGCAGTGATTTCCCATCAAATTTGCCCGTCGGGTGCTCAACATTTGTCACCGTGCCTTGGTTCTTCGGACTGTATTTTCCTTCGTCTGCACTCCAGTTGCTGCCCTTGTTATCAACCGAAGTTTTGGAAGATGCTTCTGTTGATGAAGGCTTATTTCCTTTGCTGCTCATACCACCAGTCACTGCGGCCATTGCCGCGCCAGCTAAAATTTCAGCCTGCTGTTTGTCAATGCCATAGCGGCTAATCAACTGATGCGCAAATTCCGTACTGGAGACCACGCCTTCGGCCTCGATCTGCTGGGCCAGCAAAGAAGACATGTCATTCTTCATGCGTGACGGCACATTATCACCCAATACGCGATCTATCGCCTGACGCACTAACAGGCCATTGGCAGGAATATCACCGTATTTTTCCTTACAGGCCGCCGGATTCGACGCACAGACCGCAATCAGTTCTTGCTGCTGTTTGAGACTCAGATCTTCCATTTCTTTCACAATCTGTTTGCAGTCGCCACGCGCCTCGCACCCTTTTGCCCTCGCCGCAAAATCATCGATCTGGTCAGCGTGCAGGTAGTTCGACTCAACCGAGTTTTCCGCGGTAAAAAGATTCCAGCGCTTGAACTAGGATTTTTCTGACTAATACATTTTAAATAACCAAAGTACAAACCCAGCTAAAGCACCTGCTCCCCCAATTTGCAAATGAACTCCTATATTGTCTTTGATGGAACAAAAAATATCAGCTTTGTCTATAAACCATAAACTAAAAGCCTGTGAGATAACACTCAGCAAGAAGACAACCAAGAAAAAAGAAAATGATAGATATACCAATCGTCATTGAA
>NZ_CAWMEB010000185.1:0-810 GCF_963866145.1 Xenorhabdus sp. NBAII XenSa04 | reverse complement strand
GGTAAACTGGATCGTCAGGCGCTGCCTGAGCCAGACGCATCCGCGGTCATAGCACGCAGCTACGAAGCGCCGATCGATGAAACTGAGACCGTACTGGCTGAAATTTGGCAAGAGTTATTGGGCATGGAACAAGTGGGCCGTCATGACCACTTCTTTGAACTCGGCGGTCACTCGCTGATGATTATCAGTCTGATTGAACGGTTGCATCATTTCGGTTGGCAACTCGATATGCTCAGTGTATTTGCAACGCCTGTTCTTGCCGAAATGGCACAAGCCATTCAACGTGATGTTAACACGGCTACCGTCCCCCCTAACCGTATTCCGGCAGACTGCACCGCCATCACGCCCGATATGCTACCGTTAGTTTCGTTGTCACAGGCTGAGATTGATACCATCGTTGAAGCAACTTCCGGCGGGGTAAGCAATATTCAGGATATTTACCCGCTGGCACCGCTACAGGAAGGAATTCTGTTCCATCATCTGTTGCAGACTCAGGGCGATACTTACCTGTTACATAGCCTGCTCGCTTTTGACACCCGCAATCACCTTGATGCTTTTCTCTCTGCCTTACAACAAGTTATTGACCGTCACGATATCTTGCGCACCGCGGCGTGTTGGCAAGGACTGGCACAACCGGTTCAGGTGGTCTGGCGTCAGGCACCACTGTCAATCAATGTCTTCACTCCTGCCAGAGCGGAAGAGGTTGCCGCCCAGTTACAAGCTCACACCGATCCGCGCCAATATCGTTTTGACCTGAGCCGTGCCCCCCTGTTTGCCGCAGATATCGCCTACGATCCGGTACAGGATGAA
>NZ_CAWMEB010000184.1:0-4685 GCF_963866145.1 Xenorhabdus sp. NBAII XenSa04 | reverse complement strand
GAATGGTCACTGACCCCGCAGGCGCAGCTCGTGTTCTCCTCCATCGACATGAATAACTTCCATGACATATTTGGTGCCAAAGTCCGCTTTGATCGAAGCAGGAATATGAAACTACGCCTGGGCGCAACACTAGACTACAGCCAAAAGTGGCACGATGATCAGAGCAAGGATGGAAAAGCCGCTAATCTTTACGCCCTTTTCAACATTCGTCAGGAACTTCTGGGGCGTAATGACGCGGTTGATGTGGCTAATGTTGCCTTCCTCAGTGGGAATGCCCCCACTTGGGGTGAGACAGGCATCGGGGGTTCCTACAGTTGGAATGATAGCCATTCTTTCGTCTATGGTCAGACTTCAGTCAACACCAGTCTGAATAATTTTGCAGACAGCTATGAACTGAGTGCAAAAATTGGACTAAGGATGACGTGGTGATTAAGTAAAAGCCACAGGAATTAACAGAAAACCGTGGGAATGCTACCCTTCATATCCCACGGTGAGAACTCCTGGAGGTTTTTTCTGATTACAAAATGGATATTTATTCGTTGTGATCGTCGTGGTAGTGAGACCACCCGACCAGACAGATAAATAAGTTATTGTATTCGATTCTGTAGTCAGTGCGATTATTCTTAATGCCGTTATCCTCAAAGGCGGCACAATAGGTTCTTCCCAGAGTTGGGTTCCCCGAATTTGGCGTTATTATACTTTCAGCCCAGGTATTATCAAGACGGCTGCTTTCTGGGCAATCAATGGTACATATAAGCTTTCCGTCTGACCCTTCGTACCAAAATGAATTGGCATCTCTATTTGGATCATCACTTCCATCGTCCGCTTTTTCCCAAGAGACGTAAGTATTTCCGGCGTCATCTTGTAGAGTCACTGTATAACCATATCCAGCTAGTACCTGAAAGAAATATGAAACATACCAACCATTTTTGATACCCGGAAAATAAAGTGTCTTTGTTGCCATTGTTAATATCTCCTTACCGTTGTCCCATAGTATATTTTATGCTTCCGACACGATTATTGGCAGTAACCCTTATAAGACAATTTCCTCCCACCTCGCCTTTCAGATTTATTTTGAACTGCCCGTATTCATCTGTTGACATTGAATGTATCGTATCGGGGTTTAAACCAATTTCTGACACGTCACTTATGTATATGGCTTGCTCTACTTCATAAGAGACGGCTGTGTTTTTGATTTGTTCAGATGTCTGTTTATCGTAAATCTGAATGGTCAGTATTTCATATTCGTCACCGATTGACTGATATCCGGTTATTATTAGCGTTGCTTCAAGAAATGGTTGCGGATAATCTGATTTTTTAATCGTGACGTGAGTACTTTCAGATTTAGCTATATTCCCTACCAAGTCGGTGATGGTATAGAAAATATCATAGCTTCCGAGAGGAATAGCAGAAAAAGGAATGGTTATTTGATACGTTGGATTCTCGATATTTTCATCTGTGATAAAAAACGGTATTGATGATAGATATGGTGTCAAATGAACAATAATTTGATATCCAATACGAACTTTTTCATGCCTCTTTATTATGACGACCAACTCGTCTTGACTTAATTCTGATTCATCAATAATACCATTGCTGCTTTGTGGTAAAGCAGGAGGAACAAGGAGAGCGTCCAATATGGTGTTATTTATAGACATGCTGTCACCTTTCATAAACAATTAGCTTAATAAAGATGACTGCCAAATAGCAGTCATCTATTCCGATTAAGGAGCTACTCTACCGAGTCTCCTTCTCCAGGAGCCACTGTACCGAAGCTTCTGGTGTAAAGTTTCGATTTCTGATTCTGGGCAAGACGACTGTAGTCTATCGTTAGTACTGCTACATCATAACCATCTGCTGAGTCATACCCCATCAGTTTGTCGGCCGGGATGATAGTCTTATAATAGCCATTGACTATTTCTGTCGATTTCACAACGAATTTCATCACAATCGGTAAAGGACGGGCTTTTTCTGGATGGATATCGACATAATGCGAGATATAGACCTTAAGCGTGATCTTGTCACCTGCGGCAATTGTATGATCTAGATTACCAGGATCGGATAGTAGTCGAACTTCAAGCCCTGTTGTGCCGATGCTATTGATATTAATTGGGTTATATATTCCAATATAGCGACCATATTGATCATACACCTTTGGAGCAACCAAAGTCCGGTGCCCGTCATTGGGATTTGGACCGTTAATACCGCCGTTATCATAATTTATGTAGTCAAGCCTGGATCTTTCCGGTGTCCCTACTTGATTAAGCGCAACATAGCAAATATGGTTGTCCCCTGGATACAACTCGCTGTAATCGACTTTAAATTTGTAATACCCGTTTTCTAAAACTGTTAGCCGTCCAACGAAGAGTTCTTTCTTTAAGATGTCTTTTTTATCGTCCGTCACAAAACCGATTATAAAATCACCGATTTTGGCCCCTTCGTAGTACGGAACCAGGAAAGTAAAATCCTCTTCTTCATCTGGCCTTGTTAAAGTAGAAGACAAAAATGTTTCTTCAATCTCTGGTGGTTCAAGATTGTCGGATACATCAGTTGGAACAGATGTCATAAATATGACTTGTTTTTGATTGAATTTCTCATCATTGAATATCGTATCAATATCAACGAACTGAGAGAGGCCCGGAGTGGCATATATTTTAGATTCACAGCCGCGCTTGATGTCTTTTGAAGCAGATAGTAAGAGCGGTTATTTTCGTCAATCTTATAAGGTAAAATTTCAGTCATGGTTTCTTCCATGAATATTCTCAGGGGAGCTGCTGTACGAAGCGGAATATCATAGGTTAAAACTGCTCCCCCCGTTTCTAGCGTCGGATTAATTGACGCTGAAATAAATGGGTTACTTGCTGAGGGATTACTTGAAGGCTGAGCGGGTGTTGAATCATACAGGTAACCCGTATCACATCTTAGTAAACAACTCTCTGGTTTCATATCTGGATTATCCATAGGGATATAGGTCACATCTTTTTTTACTATTTTCGGTGAATCTGAAGTAAAACTGATTCTTTTATGGCTATCGCTTCCGTCGGCTTGGAATATAAATTGCTGGGAAAATACTTGATTATTAACTTTGGCTGGAAATTTATTTAGTAGTGTTATACCTGATGGGAGATCAGCACTGATCTTTACCGTGTCCTTAATATCATTTTCACCAGTTATCGAAACAAGTACACTGAAGGGTTGCCCTTTGATAATCTTTGCACCATCTGTAGGAAATGTATTGATATTAGCCATTATATTATCCTTTTAAAGTATAAATTTTATTTTTAACCGAAAACCACATCTTGTGTGATATGTGGTCAACAGCAAATTTTGACTATGTTTTGAAAATAATAGGAATGACTTATTTACGCTTAGAGCTTATTTTATAGAAAAAGTAACATCAATTTCTGAAAGGCTATTTTTACTGAGATTTGCAAACCAGATTACATTCAAACAAATGTCAACATACATAACATAAAAAAAATTATTTATATTTAAATCCTCTCAACATTATTTCTGGAAAAAATATCACATTAAAAACACAATTAAAATACATTTAAAGTTACATATAAATGCAATTTAAAATAAAATATCTTATTTGAAAACCATAAAAACAATGAAATAGCAAAAATAAAAGCAGTCACCTGTGTGTAATAAAAAATAGAACATTAAAAGTAGAGTCTATACTTTTTTCGGCACATAGAACAATAATCTGATTTATCTAACTTTTCATTGATCCAATACATCTCATGGACAACAAACAAAAATCAACCTAACATATTGAGGTAGAAAAAGAACATTAGGAACGGGGAGTAATTATGAGGAAAAAAACAAAAACAGCGTCACGTGGAGAACAATGGGGAATAAATGCAGCACATTTCTGTAAGTGGCTTTCAAGAGACTAAGAGCGTGGGATGCAACTACTGTTAAGAAAGCAAAATCTATGAATATCCCCGCATGGCTTGGCCATATTCCAGTAATTGCATTATGCTTATTGATTATAACAATTCTAAGCTTCAGTATATTTATTACTATATCAGTAATAATTATTTCCTTTGTTATAGTAAACATACTGTCTAATACGGCTGATTTGGCTCCCTGGAAACATGGTTATTATGATCTAGATGGTTATCATTATCCTGATGGTGGCATTGAGCGGTATGACCGAGAATGAAGTCACTCACTGGATTAACTTAGTCTATTGTTTTTTTCGATTTTAAATATAGCTGCCTGCACTTAAAGTGAACCATATTTGCAAGCAGCTAAATTATCAATAAAACGATTAACTTCATCGCATTTAATACAAGTAAAGTAACGAATACCGAAGCAAACACAGAAAAATATGAATACCTTCTTTTTCATAAAGACTCTGCGCATTGTATCCATGATCAACACAAAAACTCTCAGAACGCCTATAGTTTCTTCTGTGTTGAAAGTATTTTCAATTACTGGATATGAACAAGGTAACTTTGAAAAATCATGAAAATCTATATCTATTACCTTATTACCTTTTATTTTTTCATTTAAAATCTCTCTTAATGCCAAACCTTCCGAGCTACATTTACTTATATCTGTGGATACATCAACACAATGGAAAAGACATTTATTAAGTCTTTTATTTTCTTTTTCTGTTAACATGATAAGCTGGATAAAATAGTTTAACAACTTAAGGGAACCTCTAAAAACTT
>NZ_CAWMEB010000183.1:0-545 GCF_963866145.1 Xenorhabdus sp. NBAII XenSa04 | reverse complement strand
TGCCCGTGGCTGTCCAGCAGGTAAATGCAGGTATTGCTGAGCGGCCGGCCGATAGAACGGTCATCCTCAGGGGAGACAACTGCTTGACAGGTGGCGGTGACGGTATTTTCTGTCGGACCATAGGCGTTTAATAACCGGGGACGGTGACCCGCCTGGGCAAACCAATTCTGAAGGGCTGTTTTTTGCACGGCTTCACTGCCGATAATAACCAGCCGGAGCGCGTCCGGCAGCACTAACCCCGGTTCTCTGGCAGCCAGCTCAGACCAGAATAATGTCGGCAGAAACAGCACCGTAATACGGTTTTCGCGGGTTAAGGTAATAAATTCTGCCACAGAAGCCAGCCAGCTATCATCGCGGATCACCAGCGTGGCGCCATGACATAATGAGGAAAAACACTCCTCAACGGCGACATCAAAGGCAAACGCCGCAAACTGCAACACCCGATCCTGCGCCGTCACACCATATCGTTCATTGACGCTCAGCGTACGGTGATAAATCGCCTGATGCTCGACCATCACCCCTTTTGGCTGCCCGGTAGAGCCGGA
>NZ_CAWMEB010000182.1:0-2621 GCF_963866145.1 Xenorhabdus sp. NBAII XenSa04 | reverse complement strand
GCTTCCATTCTATAAAGCTCGGTTGACATATATTCTATTGCTTCATTACCTTGCAACCAAATTAAAACACCATCACCAGTTATTCCTAATGGCCCAGTATCAGCGTAACGACCATAGGTAAATACATTTATCCCACTTTCTGCATGAACAGAAATAAATGTGTGGCCTGTTCCCTTTGTTTCCACCCATAAAAAAAAACCCTTAGGCAACCATCGACAGGTAGTGTCATACATATTTAATGTATGTGAATCAAGTTTATCTAAGATTCTTGATTGCCTAATTATATCTCTATTGTTCATATGTGTTCTTCCTTGCAAGAATATAAATAATAATCATTGAGATAGGAAATGATATTAATATAAAATATATGTCATTATTTTTAATGAATTTAAAAAAAATCGAAAAATTTAAGACGTAGAGAAATGTAAAGACATTATTTAATAAGGTAATTAAAAATATAAAAAAAATCATTTTCAAACAGTATTTTAATTTTTTTCTGAACAAGAGCATGGCAGCACACAAAATAAAGAAAAAATTATTAGCCAGCATTACGTAATCAACGGCATTAATAAAAAAAGATAATTCAGATGAGGTGTACTCATTACTTGTCCATAGGGTTATTACTTCTTTTGTAGTCAAATCAATAGAGATAAATCCTATATTACAAAAAATAAATAGAATTATTACTATTAGTATATTAAATAATGATTTAATCCACATTTAACCCTTCCTATCATTTTTGCCAGTTCTAAAACCAATCTAGCTGAAAAATTCTTTATCTTGCCCATGATAATTGCATATTTTTGATACACCGCTGGACAGGATACACCAGAATTATTTATATATCTTAGTATAGGTGACAATAAAGCGGAAATATCGTGATTAATGTCGTATATTAAACAAATAGATATGGTTACCTGTGTTACATTTCGTTTAAGACGACAGATTAAAACCACACTGACACGCTACGCTTGTCTTCTCCGAGTTACCGGGTTAATAAATTACCCCAGTAACTCGGAGAGCTGAAAGATCACCTGCCAGAGAAAACATTTTTACCTCCCCCCTCCCCTCCCTATTAAAGAATTATGGATAAAACTGTTCACCTTTGAGTATTTTTATTTAAATTCATGTTGTTAAAGGATGATGAGTTGAAATTAAACTCTTCACTACTCTTCACCCAACCGTTCACCTCCAACCAGAAAAAAGGTGAACAGTGATGAATAGTTGTGAACAGTTTAAAAATAACTATTCACCCTATAATACATTGATATATATGGTTTAAATTATAGAGTGAACACTTTTTTATATTTCTTTGAAAAATTACTGTAATCAGAGAAAAATTATTCTTCTGGCAGGCTATTCCTTGTCAATTTCGGCATCCATTCGATTGCAGTATCAAGATTCAGGCTCAGATTGCTACGAATGCCCTGTTTGCTTTTCTTGCGTAAATATTGCTGATTGTACTCTGCCAGTGCGCCTGGCATATCCATGCCAAAACGAGTCACGGAAACAGGTTTATTCAGGTTATTGCCTTTCATATAAGCAAGGTAGGCGTGATAGAGATATTTGCGAGGATTGAACGGCATAATTTCCGCATTGCCAATTAACAGACCGTCAACTTCATAGGAAGCAATAAGATAACCGCAAAAGTCGACCAGTGGATCTGTACCGCGTTTGATATCCAGCGCCTCCGCAGATTTCTGTTGCTCCGCCTGTAATCGCCTTGATACCGGAACCATCGCCTACATAGCGGGTTTGGTCTGGCAGGATAATCAGCGAATAGCCGACAATCAATGCCCTTTCCCGTGGATTTTCCAGTGCTGCCATACTTGCGGAAACGGTATTGCCTTTACCTGCCAGCATGGAACAAATTTCGGCAAAGATGCTTTTGCCACTGCCTCCAGCTCCGGTGACTTCCAGAAAAAAGCGCTGACAGCACTCTGTTTGTTTTGTTTTTACAGTTGGCTGTTGCCTGATTGAGCCAGCGCCAGAACTGTGGTGCGTGATCTTGCAGAGTTTCCCTCGAAACAGGGGAATTGAATTCAACGTCATTGGCAAGCAATAGCCAATCATTTTTGCGGTGAGGCCGAAACTGGCACGTTTTCAGGTCAAAAACACCATTATTGAATCCGATTAAGTGGCGTTCTGGTGGTTGCATCATGGGAAGCTGTAATTTCAGGGCATCCACGGCAGAGCTGATACCATGTGGCGAGTATGGTAGTTTATCTTCCATAAAAGCAGCGACCATTTCCCGCCTTAAATCACGGTCACTGACCTGACGCCAGACAATACCGTCATAGTGATGAACGGTTTCTGAAGCACCATCCAGTGCTAAATCACCGTTATAACGTGTCAGCAATACTTCCCCGCGCTGGCTGGCTCCCATCTGGCATAATGTCAGTTTTGAAGGCTCCGCATCATTATTAAGTTGAATGGCTACTTTTTTCTTGGTTGATGTCGGTTGATAAAGCCCCTTAGCAAAGGCTTGTTGTGCTATTTCTTCACCGTGTTGCTGGCGATCATCGTCCCAATCAGCTTTATACTCTGTAGGCACTAACGTTACCCATCCGTTGATCGCTATGGCGGTTTTCTCTGCTGCAACCTTGCCGATATTCTTTTTC
>NZ_CAWMEB010000181.1:0-273 GCF_963866145.1 Xenorhabdus sp. NBAII XenSa04 | reverse complement strand
GTGAACAGATAACCAGCGTTCCAATTCATGATGAGGTATCGTTTCCCCGCCAATACACATGACCCTTAAGCCCTTATAAATACTGCCTTCATTAGTTTCAGCAATGACCCGCCAAAATTGAACCGGAATTGACAGATAACTAATTTGATAAAGTTCACACAGACGCCAGAATTTCTGTGCGCTGGATATCCACTGATTTGTCCGCAACACGAGTTCTGCACCCTGGGTTAGTGCACAAAATATTTCTGATGCACAGACATCAAAAGAAGGATT
>NZ_CAWMEB010000180.1:0-827 GCF_963866145.1 Xenorhabdus sp. NBAII XenSa04 | reverse complement strand
TTAGCCATCATTCAACTCCTCTTCAGTTGGTTATGGTCAGCGGGGTTAACGTGTTGGTAGCACTTTAACCTCGCGTTAAATTAACAGGTTTTTTACCTCGCCAGTGCCTGTAACTGCTTCTTGGTTAAAAAGGCATCCAGCAACTTCTTAATCACTTCCTTATCTTCTTCCGGTAACTGCTCCACCGCCTGAAACTGTCGCAGCAACTCCCTGTCCTCAAACCGGGCTTTCGCCGCTTCGGTCTCAGCTCCTTCCAACAGGTAATCACTACTTACATCCAGCACATCCGCCAGACGTTTTAAGGTATCGCTGCCCGGCCGGGAAGTGCCGCGCTCAAAGCGGCCTATGTGGGTGTAATGCAGTTCAGCCAGCTTGCCCAATTCAGACTGGGAGAGGCCTTTTTGTCTGCGCAGTTCCCGCAAGCGTTGTGCAAATCCATTCTCTGTTGCCGCTGCCATATCAAGCACCTCTGTCATTATTGCGGTCTCAAATGTAGCTATGTTGCCGTAATTATGACTCATCTTCCATGCTCCAGTGCGTTGATGTGCGCTTTACATGCTTGACATAATAAAGCCTTGAAGCTAACTTATCAAGCATCGATGCTTTATTAAAAAATATTTTGTAAGGATATCTGATATGGCTCGCATCCCGGAAGCAGAGTTGCAACACCTGAAAGCCGCCGTCTCTTTAGTCGCCATCATTGAGCAACAAGGGCGGCAGCTCTTTAAGCGTGGCAAAGACATGGTTGTGCTGTGCCCGTTCCATCAAGAGAAAACGCCCTCGATGGTCATTACCCCGTCGAAAAATCTCTATCACTGCTTTGGCTG
>NZ_CAWMEB010000179.1:0-37217 GCF_963866145.1 Xenorhabdus sp. NBAII XenSa04 | reverse complement strand
GCTGTACCATAATGTACAACGGTTGCAGCAAATTCGTAATCAGCTTAATAACGCAATCACGGAACAGTCTGAGGTTCGTCATACCGAAATCGAATTATTATTGGTAGAGCAATCTTTCTTGATGCAACAAAAGGACTACCAAAAAGAGTCCTTGCAAGTCAATACCCAATTACAAACGCTTTTACAGCTTCAACGTGATTACACTTCTTTCCAAATTGAACAATTGGAGCGGTATGTCCAGTTAATTCAGGATATTGTTAATGGAAGACACCTAATTGTTTCGGAAGAAACTGCCAAAGAGGTGCAGAATTCAGATGATACTAATCCCCATATTCAGTCCAATCCGCTGGTCAGGGAAGAAATCGAGATAAATCGAGATCTCAGTGAACGTTTGGTAGCGGCAACACGGGATAATAACCAACTAGTGCAGAAAAAAATTCAGGTAAAGAATTTTCTGGATAGAGCTATCCAATCTGAGCGTGGTTTGAAAGAGCAAGTTAAAGTGTTACGTGGAAGCTTATTGTTATCACGCATTTTGTTTCAGGAACAGCTCAAAGTACCCCGAAATGTCCTGACAAAGGACTTACCAACGAAAATTGCCGACTTGCGGTTAGAACAGTTTGAGATTGCTCAGCAACGTGATCAGCTTTACTTGGTTAATGACTATATCAATCAACTATTGAACCAACATGTTAGTGAGATACAAAATGAGCCTCAAGAGATGGTTGGGGAAATTCGTAATGCGATAGAGCAATTGCTTGAGATCCGCCGGGATTTATTGAACCAACTGAATAACTTGCTTGGTCAGCAGATTACACACGCTATTAATTTGCAGATGGATCAACAGGAGTTATTGGATGTGAGTCAATCGCTGGAACAGACGCTTGTCCAGCAGATTTTCTGGGTTAATAGCAATAAGCCTATGAACTGGGCATGGTTGAAATCACTGCCAGCATTAGCTCATGAGGAGCTGACGCATTTTAATATTCATTTTACGATCAGCGGGCTTATCACCGGGTTGCAGAATTCCATTCACTTTGTTATTCCCCTTTTACTTGTAGGGCTGTTTTTACGCTGGCAGACAAAAAGTATTAATGTGCAACTAAAGAAAATTTCTGCTGAGGTAGGGCAACTACGCAGGGATAGTCAATTACATACTCCACTGGCCTTGATTCTGACGCTGATAAAGACATTGCCTCTGGCTTTTATTATTCTGGCAATAGGTTACTGGTACTCGAAGTCAGGTGATGAGTTAGGAGAGTTGGTTTGGGGATTTTCCCGTCAATTGGCGTTATTCTGGATTGTCTATAGATGCAGTTATCAAATTCTGGATAAAGGGGGGCTGGGAGAACAGCATTTCTCACTGAATAAAGAATTGTGTTCACTATTTCGCAAAAACCTCGCGAGATTGTCACTCGCTTTATTGCCGCTTCTGTTTTGGGTAACCCTGGGCGTTAAACATCCACTTCGGTTATCTGATGATGTTATTGGTCAATGTACGGTACTGATTTGTCTGTTCTTTGTTTTCATTTTTATTTTTCCATTCTGCCGTCAAGTATGGCGTGAAAAAAGTTCGCATATGATCCAAACCATCGTGGTAACAACATTGACTTTTGCCCCGTTGGTTCTCATTGTGCTAACGGTATCCGGCTACTTCTATACGACATTACGTTTATCTGAACGCTGGCTTTACAGTGGTTATCTGCTACTTCTCTGGCATATTTGCTATCAGTCCTGTCTGCGTGGATTAAGCCTTGCAGCACGTAGTATTGCGTATCGCCGGGCGGTTGCCCGCCGTCAGGCTCAGGCAAAAGAAGGTGCAGAGGGTGAAGTGGTGGAAGAACCACCAATGGCATTGGATCTCATTAATCAGCAATCATTACGTTTAACCACGATGGTGCTGTTTCTGATCTTTTTTATGGCATTTTACTGGACTTGGTCTGACTTGGTGACGGTATTCTCTTACCTTGATGGAATTAATCTGTGGCAATACAGTACGGCAACAGAGCTAGGAAATGTCCTGCAACACGTCACCTTGAAAGATTTGGCTCTTTCCATAGCTATGCTGGTTATTTCATGGGTCATGATGAGAAACTTGCCGGGTTTGTTGGAAGTATTGGTACTATCCCGTTTACAGTTACAACAGGGTTCTTCTTATGCCATTAAGACAACGTTGACTTATTTTATCATCGGTGTTGGGGGGATTAGTGCACTGGCAACACTGGGTGTTTCATGGAATAAATTACAGTGGCTGGCAGCAGCACTTTCGGTGGGGTTGGGATTTGGATTACAGGAAATCTTTGCCAATTTCGTTTCAGGTTTGATTATCTTGTTTGAACGTCCTGTTCGTATCGGCGATACCGTTACTATAGGAACATATTCTGGTTCAGTCAGTAAAATCCGTATTCGTGCAACAACAATTACTGATTTTGATCGTAAAGAGGTCATTATTCCTAATCGGGCATTTGTTACAGAGCGCCTGATTAACTGGACACTTTCTGACACAATCACCCGTATTATCATTAAGGTGGGTGTTGCATATGGTTCTGATCTCGATAAGGTGAAAGAAGTGATGTTACAGGCGGCGAAAAGTAACCCCCGCGTCATGAACGAACCAGAACCTCAGGTTTATTTCATGAGTTTCGGGGCTAGCACACTGGATCATGAATTAAGGTTATATGTGCGGGAATTAGGTGATCGCAGTCGCACGGTTGATGAAGTTAACCGCAGTATAGATAAATTGTGCCGGGAAAATGATATCAATATTGCGTTCAATCAGTTGGAAGTCTATTTGCATAATGGACAGGGAAATAGCCTGCAAGAAGTTCAAAAGACGATGGTTCAAAATTCTGGGGCTCAGCCCTTCATGAGCAGTGGTCAACGTTATTCAGATGAACATCCAGCCTCTGACGACAAGCCTCTCTTACCTTAAGGAATGATTTTAAAAAAATGACTTTAAAAAAATATGCCTGATGATTGTTTATCAGGCATTTCTCTCAGATTGTTGAGACTCTTGTTTTAGTTTCCCTTGAAAGTCATGTTTAACGATTTCTAATGCAGCTAATGCGATTTCAGGGGAAATTTCATTGCATTCGAGTAGATAAATAAGATCTACTGCAAGTTTAACTTCAGCGGGTGCATTTTCGAAAACCATCACGATTATTCCTCTAATTAATCTGAATGTTCCTGCTTTTCTATCGCTTTTTCTATACGCATCAATGCCTGACGGCAACGAGCAAGCCTTCCTGCCAGAGCGGCGATTTCTTTTTGCAGTTTATATTTATTTGCTAATACAACTTGTTGATTTAGTTGTAACTCACGATCATCAATCATTGCCATTAAACGGCGTTCATAATCTTGATGTTCGGCTAAACGTTGGTAAAGATCTCGCTCTTGTGACTGTCGATCAAACTGATCTTCTTGCCTGCGCAGTGATTGGGTGGATAATTCTCTTTTTAGAGCTTCAATTTGTATTACTAAACGTTCAGAAAGAAACTTGACCTGTACAGTGCGATTGTTTCTGACACAATGTCTTAACTGAACCATATTCTGGTTAATTTCCTGCATATATCCACTGAGTTTATTGCTGTGGTGATGAAATAAAGCCTGATCAAAACGAGCAATTGAAAATGGGGTATCTGGCAGGGAAGTTAACTCGGTTGCCAGCATACTGATTTGTTTTTCAAGCACATCTAATAAATTTTGTATACCCATCAGTATCCCGTTATAGTCAATAATCTTCTTGTTAAATTCTATGCCATCCGATCATCAAAGTTATGTTTAACAACGATGCCGAACGTCATAGAGGTTAAGTTTGATACATATCAACAAATATAATCAGCAACGTGCTTTGTTGTTGCTTTTTTCCGGTAGTTTTCATAGATTTTAGCGCTTTCATTTTTTTAACTGGCTGGCATTAATTATGACCGCTAACGCACAAAAACTGCAATTTATTAAAGATAGTATTGAAACAATACCTGATTATCCCAAAGCAGGCATACTTTTCCGTGATATTACTACGCTATTGGATAATCCTGCTGCATACCAGGCGACGATTGATTTATTGGTCGCTCATTTTGAGGGAAAAGGTATCACCAAAATTGTCGGTACTGAAGCGCGTGGTTTTTTGTTTGGAGCACCTGTAGCACTGCGTTTGGGAGTGGGGTTTGTTCCTGTCCGTAAAAAAGGAAAATTACCCAGAGAAATATTAAGTGAAACTTATGATCTGGAATATGGCACTGATACATTAGAAATTCATAAAGACAGTATCAAAGCCGAAGATAAAGTTCTCGTTATTGATGACCTGCTTGCAACTGGTGGTACAATCGAAGCAACAGTTCGCTTAATCCGCCGTCTTGGTGGCGAGGTTTCTGAAGCAGCTTTTATCATTGGCTTACCTGATTTGGGTGGTGCAGAGCGTTTGAAAAATCAGGGTGTTGACAGCTACATTCTCGTCGAGTTTCCTGGACACTGATTGTTCTGATTTTTGTATAATTGATACTTCAGCCTCGCCGTCCATGGTGAGGCTGTGCTAGCATAATAGACAGTCGTGTTCAATCTCCTCGGTATTCATGAGCTATCAGGTACTTGCCCGTAAGTGGCGCCCACAAATATTTTCTGATGTGATTGGTCAGCAACATGTGTTGACTGCATTGGCTAATGGTCTTGAACACCAGCGCCTCCATCATGCTTATCTTTTTTCCGGCACTCGTGGTGTGGGAAAAACAACTATTGCGCGTCTGTTAGCAAAGGGGCTGAATTGTGAAACAGGTATCACAAAAACCCCTTGTGGTCAGTGTACAAACTGCCTTGAAATTGAGCAGGGACGATTTGTTGATCTGATAGAAATTGACGCTGCTTCGCGAACAAAAGTAGAAGATACTCGTGAATTGCTGGATAACGTGCAGTATGCGCCTGCCAGAGGGCGTTTCAAAGTTTATCTTATTGACGAAGTTCACATGCTGTCACGTCATAGCTTCAATGCCTTACTCAAGACATTGGAAGAACCGCCAGAACATGTGAAATTTCTGTTGGCAACGACTGATCCGCAGAAATTGCCGGTAACTATTCTTTCACGTTGTTTGCAATTTCATTTGAAGGCACTGGATGTTAATCAAATCAGTGGCCAATTGGAGCATGTACTTAAGGCCGAACAAATAGAGAGCGAAGCTCGGGCCCGTCAGCTATTGGCTCGTGCGGCGGATGGCAGTATGCGTGATGCATTAAGTCTGGCCGATCAGGCCATTGCTCTCGGTGGAGGAAAACTGACAGCAGAGATTGTCAGCCAGATGCTAGGCACGCTGGATGATGAACAGCCTCTGGAAATGATAGAAGCGCTAGTTCGTGCTGATGGGCAGGTGCTTATGGCTCTGGTTGATCAGGTTGCAGCACGTGGTATGGATTGGGAAAATCTCCTGGTCGAGATGTTATCGTTGTTACATCGCATAGCCATGATCCAATTGCTGCCTCAGCGATCAGATATAGAATCGTCTTCAACAGAAGGGCGTTTGCGATTGCTGGCGAAATCAATTTCACCTAGTGATTTACAACTCTATTACCAGGCTTTATTGGTTGGTCGTAAAGATCTCCCCTATGCGCCGGAGCGTAGAATGGGAGTTGAAATGGCATTATTGCGTGCTTTGGCGTTTCATCCCAAAACAGTTATTGAGGAAATGCCGGAATCCCATAATGTAGAAATGCCTACTGCATCGGCTATTGCAGCATCAACACCTGCACAGCAGCGTCTTATAGCTCAATCCAAACTTAATAATTCTGGGCAAAATAATTCTGTACCTGACCATATTGTGCCTGACAATCATGTTGTCCCTGACAATATTGTTAGTAAAAAATCTACTGAACAAAAAATGCCTCAGACATCAGAGGCAGAATCGGTAGCTGACAGTCCGACAGCAAAATTACTGCAAGCGAGGAATCTGCTTTCTCGCCAAGGAAACGATCCTCCAAAAAAGGCTGAGCCGGCAGCGTCTGTGAAGGCGAAGTCGGCAAGTTCGGCATTGGAGCGATTGGTGACGGTGGCTGAACAGCGGCCGCAATCTTTTATTCCCGAGGCGCGGAAATCTAAACTTGTAAAACAAGAAGCTTATCGCTGGCGCGCTAAAAATATTGAAAAAAAACCAGTTGCTACAACACCAAAAGCGATCAAATCAGCGCTTGAATATGAAAAGACACCAGAATTGGTGGAAAAGTTGGCTGTTGAATCTAAGCAAAGAGATCCATGGACCGCTGAAATTGATAACTTAAATATTCCAAAACTGGTTCAACAGGTGGCATTGAATGCATTTAAAGAGCAGATTAACGAAAGCCAGTTCTGCCTTCATTTACGTTCAAAACAACGTCATCTTAATTCAGCATCAGCACAGAAAACGTTAACTGAAGCATTGAGTGAATTACATGGTAAACCTATTGAACTCAGTATCATTGAAGATGATAATCCAGCGGTAAAAACACCGTTGGAGTGGCGACAAGCGATTTATGAAGAAAAATTGGCACAAGCTCGCCAATCCATTATTTCGGATAGAACGATTCAAACACTTCAGCAGTTATTCGATGCAGAATTGGATGAAGAAAGTATCCGGCCTGTTTAACCCCGCAGTGTGTATTTATACTGTGTCTACAGCAAAGAGAGAAAATTATGTTTGGTAAAGGTGGTTTGGGCAATTTGATGAAACAGGCCCAGCAGATGCAAGAAAAAATGCAGAAAATGCAGGAAGAAATTGCAAATCTGGAAGTGACCGGTGAATCTGGTGCTGGTCTGGTGAAAGTTACCATTAATGGTGCACATAACTGCCGTCGAATCGAAATCGATCCAAGCCTGATGGATGATGATAAGGATATGTTGGAAGATTTGATTGCTGCGGCATTCAATGATGCGGCCCGCCGTATTGAAGAAACTCAAAAAGAAAAAATGGCCAGTGTTTCCAGTGGAATGCAATTGCCACCTGGCTTTAAGATGCCTTTCTGATGCAAACCAGTCCTCTTCTTGAATCCTTGATGGAAGCATTGCGTTGCTTACCGGGCGTAGGTCCTAAATCGGCACAACGAATGGCGTTTCATCTTTTACAACGGGATCGCAGTGGCGGTATGCGGCTTGCGCAAGCATTGACGCGCGCCATGTCTGAAATTGGTCATTGTCAGGACTGCCGGACATTTACAGAGCAGGAACAATGCACAATTTGTGCCAATCCCCGTCGCCAGCAAAATGGTCAAATCTGCGTGGTGGAAAGCCCCGCGGATATCCACGCAATTGAACAGACCGGTCAATTTGCAGGGCGTTATTTTGTCCTTATGGGGCATTTATCGCCGTTGGATGGTATTGGTCCAATGGATATTGGGTTGGATCGCTTGGAAGAGCGTTTGTCTTCTGAAACTCTGTCAGAAATTATTCTGGCAACCAACCCGACTGTCGAAGGAGAGGCAACGGCAAACTATATTGCGGAAATGTGCTCACAATATGGTGTGACTGCCAGTCGTATTGCTCATGGTGTTCCCGTTGGGGGGGAACTCGAAATGGTAGATGGAACAACACTGTCCCATTCTCTTGCTGGCCGGCAGAAAATTACTGATTTGTGATTGCTCTCTCATTATTTTTAATGGGAAATTCCAATGGGTGGTGTTGCAGAGAACGCCACCATCCATAATGCTTTATTTAACTTATTGTTTTTACTGAGTTATATAATTAATTTCACATTCTTCTTGTTATCTGAGCTTGAAACTTTCAGGTTTTATCCCCATCTGATTACCATCTTCCGATTTTACATATCTGAACTGGATTTAGATTGAGGTAATAAATGAGCATGAAAGATCAGGAAACCCGTGGATTTCAGTCTGAAGTTAAACAATTATTGCAGTTGATGATCCACTCTCTCTATTCCAATAAAGAAATTTTTCTCCGTGAACTGATTTCAAACGCATCAGATGCTGCTGATAAATTACGCTTTCGAGCATTATCTGCGCCTGAATTGTACGAGAATGATGCTGAGCTACGTGTTCGTCTGGCTTTAGATCAAGAGAAGAAAACTATCACCATTAGCGATAATGGTATTGGTATGACCCGTGATGAAGTGATCGATAATCTGGGAACGATTGCAAAATCCGGTACTAAGGCATTTCTTGAATCTATCGGCTCTGACCAGGCTAAAGATAGCCAGTTGATTGGACAATTTGGTGTTGGTTTTTATTCTTCCTTTATTGTTGCTGATAAAGTGACCGTACGTACCCGTGCAGCAGGTGCGAAGGCAGAACAAGGTGTATTCTGGGAATCGACCGGTGAAGGTGATTACACAGTTGCAGATATTGAAAAGACAGATCGTGGTACAGAAATTACCTTGCATCTGCGCGAGGGGGAAAACGAGTTCCTTAACGACTGGCGTCTACGTTCTATCATTGGCAAATACTCTGATCACATTGCTTTACCTGTTGAAATTGAAACCCAAACTAAAAACGAAGAAGACGATTCAGTTACTGTCGCATGGGAAAAAATCAATAAAGCTCAAGCCTTGTGGACTCGTGGTAAAGCTGAAATCAGCGATGATGAGTATAAAGAATTCTATAAACATATCTCCCATGATTTCGCTGATCCTCTAAGCTGGAGCCACAATCGTGTTGAAGGTAAGCAGGAATATACCAGCTTACTGTATATCCCTTCTCAAGCTCCGTGGGATTTGTGGAACCGTGAACATAAACATGGTTTGAAACTGTATGTGCAGCGTGTATTCATCATGGATGAAGCTGAACAATTCATGCCAAATTATCTGCGTTTTGTCCGTGGCCTAATTGATTCTAACGATCTGCCATTGAACGTTTCCCGTGAAATTCTGCAAGATAGTTCCATCACCCGTAATCTGCGTAGTGCATTGACTAAACGCGTATTGCAAATGCTGGATAAACTGGCAAAAGATGACGCAGAGAAATACCAAACTTTCTGGCAGCAGTTTGGTCTGGTGTTGAAAGAAGGCCCCGCTGAAGATGGTGGAAACAGAGAAGCTATCGCTAAGTTACTGCGTTTTGCCACCACTCACAATGACAGCTCTTCACAAACTGTTTCTCTGGAAGAATACGTTAGCCGCATGGCTGAAGGTCAGGAGAAGATTTACTACATTACGGCTGATAGTTATGCTGCGGCGAAGAATAGCCCACATCTGGAACTGTTCCGTAAGAAAGGCATTGAAGTTCTGTTGTTGTCCGACCGCATCGATGAATGGATGATGAGCTATCTGACTGAGTTCGATGGTAAATCATTCCAATCAGTCAGTAAGGCTGATGAATCCCTTGATAAACTGGCTGATGAGAACAAAGCCGAGCAGGAAGAAGAAGATAAAAAACTAGAACCATTCGTTGAACGCGTGAAGACACTGCTTGGTGAGCGTGTGAAAGAAGTTAAATTGACTCATCGATTGACTGATACTCCGGCGATAGTCACCACCGATGCCAACGGAATGACGACTCAAATGGCAAAACTGTTTGCAGCAGCAGGTCAGTCAGTGCCAGAAGTTAGTTATAATTTTGAACTGAACCCGGAGCATAACCTGGTGAAAAGAGCGGCTGACATTCAGGATGATACTCAGTTTGCTGACTGGATAGAATTATTGCTGGATCAGGCATTGTTTGCCGAACGTGGCACATTGGAAGATCCAAACCAATTCATTCGTCGTATGAATCAATTATTATCCGCTGAACAAGCATAATTTCATTGAAATTATGGCAATAAACCACGCTTCAACCGAAAATTGAGCGTGGTTTATTTTTTGATTAATGCGAAAACGTTTACCTGTTTTCTTGAGCCATCCCCCATTCCAATGGTATGGTGGTTCGTTTTCTTTTAAAAATACGAAAAGCAAATAGCAAGGGGATTTACGCGATGCGTATTATTCTGCTGGGCGCGCCAGGCGCCGGTAAGGGGACTCAGGCGCAATTTATCATGGAGAAATTTGGGATCCCCCAGATTTCGACAGGTGACATGTTGCGTGCCGCAGTAAAGGCAGGTACCGAGTTAGGTTTGAAAGCAAAGGAATTGATGGATAATGGCAAACTGGTCACTGACGAGCTGGTGATTGCCTTGGTTAAAGAGCGTATCAAACAAGATGATTGCCGTAATGGGTTCTTGTTGGATGGGTTCCCACGTACCATTCCTCAGGCTGATGCTATGAAAGAAGCGGGTATCAAGGTTGATTATGTGCTGGAATTTGGTGTTCCAGACGACATTATCGTTGAACGCATTATTGGTCGTCGTGTACATGCACCATCAGGCCGTGTTTACCATATCAAATTTAATCCACCAAAAGTGGAAAACCACGACGATATTACAGGCGAAGAATTGACTGTTCGTAAAGACGATCAGGAAGATACAGTTCGTAAACGCCTGGTTGAATACCATGCACAAACAGCCCCTTTGGTTTCTTATTACCAACAAGAAGCTCAGGACGGTAATACAAAATACTTCAAACTTGATGGAACCCGTCAGGTATCTGAAGTCAGTGAAGAATTAGCCAGAATCCTGGGCTAATTATACAGTCGGTTCTTGATTCATTTTAATTCTAAACAGTTAGAGCAGGCGGTGTGAATGCCGCCTGACTTTTACCTCACATACCATGAAACTCTCGCTCCATAAAATGTAATATGTGACTATCATAGTGTTTTATTTTTGATTACCAGTCATTTTGATGGAGTGTTGAGGAATGAGTAATCGCAATTATGGTGTTATATTGGTCAATCTTGGCACGCCAGATGAGCCTACACCAGCAGCAATCAGACGTTATTTGGCGAAATTCCTAAGTGACCGACGGGTGGTAGATATCCCTGCGTTGATTTGGAAGCCATTCTTACACGGTGTTATTCTTCCCTTCCGTTCTTCCCGTGTCGCTAAACTATACGAGGAAATCTGGACAGAAGAGGGCTCTCCTTTACTGGCTTATAGTATTCGCCAACAAAAACGATTGAGTGAAAAGCTGGGTAATATTCCTGTGGTTCTGGGGATGACTTATGGTTCACCTTCTTTACCTCAGGCAGTAGATACTTTGTTACAGCAAGGTATTGATCATTTCATCATACTTCCTCTTTATCCCCAATATTCCAGTACAACATCGGCAGCTGTATTTGACAGTATCAGCAAAATATTGCAGGGATATCGTACCATTCCTCATTTGAATTTTATCCGTGGTTATGCAAGGCACCCTGCTTACATTGCTGCGCTGAAGGAAACAGTAGAGCAAAGTTTTGAAAAGCATGGTCAGCCCGACCGCCTTATTCTTTCTTACCATGGCATTCCTGAACGTTTAGTTAAGATGGGGGATATTTATCCAAAAGATTGCCTGGCAACAACTGAGTTTTTGTCGCAAGTGTTGGATTATCCGGCAGATAGAATTATGATGACCTACCAATCACGTTTTGGTCGTTTGCCATGGTTGACCCCCTTCACGGATAAGACAATGGCATCGCTGCCAAAACAAGGTGTAAAACATGTTCAGGTACTATGTCCGGGGTTTGCATCTGATTGTCTTGAGACATTGGAAGAAATTAAGCAACAGAATAAAGTTGTTTTTTTGGGCGCAGGTGGAAAAAAGTTTGAATATATACCTGCACTTAACGATAATGAGGCACACATTTCGCTGTTCGAGCAATTGGTCAATAACATCGCCAGATAATGAATTGTTGGCAATCATGGATTGTTATCGAACTCCATGTTGGCAAGACCTTAGTAGATACGGATATTTTTGCCTATAGTTAACCAGCATATGTTTTGCGAGTTGTGTGATTTTTTAAGGATATTGCTTCAAAATCAACGAATTCCGTGAGTATGGAGTAGAAACTCGGCGGGCAACAATTGAGAAGCAAAATTATTTTGGATTGGAAATGTAGATAATGAGTAATAAACCAGTTAAGCACGCAGATTTTTATGAGGGGCATGCAGATTATCATTCAAGGCAAGAAGATGAAATTGATCTGTTTGAATTGTTCTCCGTAATCTTTCAATCAAAATATTTGATTATTGCAGTATCCTTTGTATTTGCCGTCATTGGCTTTGGTGTTGCATCATTCTTGCCACAAAAATGGACCAGTACGGCTGCGGTGGTGCAACCAGGGCTGGAAGAGTTTCAGCCATTAAAGAACGCATTAACAGAGTTGCATGTTCTTAATCTCGAATCAAACCTGACAGAAGAATCGTTATATAAGCGTTTTGTTGAAAACTATAATTCACGTGTATTACGTGAAGAATATTTGGTGGATACTGATTATTTCAAAGCACTGCTTGCTAATAAAGATGAAATTACTGCCCAGAGCAAAAGAAGTTTGATCGAACAGATTGTAAATAAAAATATTTCCTCTTCCGTGCCTAAAAAAGATAAAGATGACGAGTTTTATGAAACAACGCTCTCTTTTAGTGCCGGTACGGCGGAAGATTCTTACAAACTGTTATCTGGCTATATCAAATTTGTCTCCGCAGTTGTGCGGGATCAGGTGAAAGATGAACTGAATGATACAGTGCGTCAGAAGCTGGCTTACTCGAAAAAACTCTATGAGATTGATTTAGCCCGTATCACAAATATGCGTGCTACGGATATTGAACGATTGAAGTATGCGATTTCCATCGCCAACTCTGCGGGTATCAAAAAACCGGTCTCTAATGGTGGTGCTATCATTAAGGATGATCCCGATTATTCAATTGCATTAGGTTCCGATGCGTTGCAACGAAAGTTGCAGATTACTGAAGGAATTACCGATTCAACAACGATAGATGCAGATTTGCGTAACCGTCTTTTGTATATCAAAAATCTGGAAACTGTCAATATTGATAAACTTGATTTCCAGCCATTCAGATATATGCAGGAGCCTTATGAGCCAACCACGAAAGATTCACCTAAACGTCTGTTGATTCTGGTTGGTATTGGTTTTATTGGCTTTATTCTGTCCATTATGTTTGTCCTGATGCGCCATACGGTGCGTAGCCGTCAGAAGCAGCAGACAGCTTAATATATTTTATAAGCTGATGCCTTGTTAGAGGCTGATAATCATCGTAATTTTAGCGGCCAATGTTGTAATAACATTGGCCGCTTTTCTTTTATGGATACCATTTATGAACACCCGGTTTTTTTGTTTCGCTGTGGTATTGTGCCAAACGGGATTATGCTAATATGCCGCATGTTTTGGCTCTATAGCAGCAATCAACTATGAAATTCCCCGGTAAGCGTAAATCTAAACACTATTTTCCTGTCAGCCTCAAAGATCCTCTACTCCAGCCCATCAAAGAGATGATGGATACTGAAAGTAATCGAGCCTATATTGTTGGTATTGACCAAATATTGGTAGATATTGAAGCAAAAGTGGATGAAAGTTTTATTCAACGTTATAACCTGAGCCAAGGGCATTCACTAGTCATTGAGGATGATGTGGCTGAGGCACTCTACAATGAGTTAGCAGAAAATAACTTGATTAGCCATGAGTTTGCAGGTGGAACTATCGGTAATACTTTGCACAATTACTCTGTTTTAGCGGATGATAAATCCGTATTGCTTGGTACTATGTGTAATAACATCCAAATCGGCAGTTATGCCTATTGCTATCTCTGCAATACTTCCAGTCGTATGGATTTAAATCATCTTCAGGGCGTTAATGGTCCAATTGGTCGTTGTTTCACTTTAATAACTGAAAATGGTGAAAGAACATTCGCTATCAGCCCAGGACTAATGAATCAACTCAGTCCAGAAAATATTCCTGAACATATTATTGCTGAAGCATCGGCGTTGGTCATTACAGCCTATTTGGTACGTTGTAAGCCAGGTGAACCTATGCCGGAAGCGACGATGAAAGCCATCGAATATGCGAAAAAGTATAATGTCCCTGTTGTACTGACATTAGGAACTAAATACGTCATTGCTGATGATCCTCAATGGTGGCGTGATTTCCTGTCAGAGCACGTTTCTGTAGTAGCTATGAATGAGGATGAAGCTCAGGAACTGACTGGTTTTAGTGATCCCCTGCTGGCGGCAGATAGAGTATTGAATTGGGTGGATCTTGTATTGTGTACTGCCGGACCGGCCGGATTGTATATGGCGGGTTACACTGAAGAAGAGCATAAGCGTCAGACTTCACATCCATTATTGCCGGGCGCAATTGCTGAGTTTAATCGTTTTGAGTTTAGCCGCGCGATGCGTCAGGCTGATTGCCAGAATCCAATGCGGATCTATTCTCATATTGAGCCATATATGGGAGGGCCTGAGAAGATTATGAACACTAATGGGGCAGGAGATGGTGCACTGTCTGCGTTGCTGCATGATATTACGGCCAATAGTTATCACCGCATGAATGTCCCGAATTCCAGCAAACATATGCGCTCTTACTTGACATATTCTTCTTTAGCTCAGGTATGTAAGTATGCGAACAGAGTGAGTTATCAGGTATTGAGCCAGCATGCTCCGCGCTTGACTCGTGGATTACCAGAAAAAGAAGATAGCCTGGAAGAAGCGTACTGGGAACGTTGACAATTATTGTTCGGGAGTATCCCGTTAGTTTTATCGGGATACTCCATATCGCTAATAGTTATGCCGCTGATGGATTGGTTGGTGAAAGTGATGGTGGAGTTATTGGGCAACCTTCATCATTTTCCGGTAGTACATTAGCCATCGTTTTGGCGATTTCATGTTCGCCAATAATGATGTGATTGGCACCGCGTTCTGTAATGTAAGTGACTTCATCGTCATAATGAGCACGGACAATGATATTGATATCTGGTCTCATTTCCCGCGCATTTTCAACAATTTTACCTGCTTCATAACCATTTGGAATGGTCAGGAATAGTGTACAAGCGCAATCCAGTCTTGCTAATGTCATGATATCTTTCTTGGCCGCATTACCCATTACGGCACTGATACCAGCCTCTCCTAACTCTTCAAATCCGGCACGTGTATCTTCAATGGCTACCAGTGGAAAATTTCTTTCTTGTAGATGTTGGCAAAGCAGACGACCAACCCGGCCATATCCCACGACAATGGCATGACCACAAATATTGACAGGGATCTGAGTTTCTTCTTCTAATGTTTCTTCCAATAGCTGCTCTTCAATGGTTTCTGTTTTTTCCAGATAACGATCCAGCAGACTGAATAAAACTGGATTTAACATAATAGAAAGAATGGCTCCGGCAAGTATAAGATTGCGAGCATCTTCATCCAACATACCTAAAGTTACTCCGAGCCCTGCCAGAATAAAGGCAAACTCGCCAATTTGGGCCAGGCTGACGGAAATTGTCAGCGCAGTACGTCGCGAATGACCAAAGATCTTGACCAACAACATGGCGGCGGCTGATTTGCCAATAATGATAATGGCAAGGGTTCCTAAAATGGCAATTGGCTGTTGTAAGAGGATCATTGGATCAAACAACATGCCTACGGACACAAAGAATAGAACTGCAAAAGCGTCTCTGAGAGGCAAAGTATCTTGCGCCGCACGATGACTCAATTCTGATTCATTCAGCACCATGCCGGCAAAAAATGCTCCTAATGCAAACGAGGCATCAAACAGCGTCACGGCACCATAGGCGACCCCTAATGCGATGGTAAGAACTGCAAGGGTAAATAATTCACGGGAGCCTGTACCGGCTGTTCTCGCTAACAGCCAAGGGATAAGACGGCGGCCGACGAAAATCATCAATAAAATAAAGACGACAACTTTGCCAATGGTAATAGTCAGTCCGAGCAGTAACTGGCCTATATCTGCATTCTGGTTATCTAAAATACTAGCAGATGCGGGTAGTAATACCAGAGTTAGTACCATTGCCAGATCTTCAACAATTAACCAACCAATCGCAATCTTACCTCGTTGGCTATCAATGAGTTGACGTTCTTCCACTGCTCTGAGAAGTACGACGGTACTCGCGGTTGACAAACAGAGGCCAAAGACAATTCCACTGTATAGTCCCCAACCAAGTAGTTTTGATAAGCCGACTCCCAGAACAGTTGCAACAGCAATCTGCGCAATAGCACCTGGGATTGCAATTGATTTTACGGCTAATAAGTCTTTGAGTGAAAAATGCAGGCCGACACCAAACATCAGTAAGATCACGCCAATTTCTGAAAGTTCGGGTGCCAGAGAAGTATCGGCAACAAAACCAGGTGTAAAAGGCCCGGCAAGTACACCTGCCATAAGATAACCTACTAAAGGCGAGATTCTCAGGCGCTGTGCAAACATACCGAGCAGATAGGCGAGAAGAAAACCGCCAACAATAGTCGTGATTAGAGGTGTCGAATGCTCCATCAAGGCTCCTTCTAGGCTAGATTGTTATAGATTGTATTATTAGGTGAGGTAATAATTTATTTTACAAATAATTTAAGATAATTGCTTGAAAAATATTCTTTTATAGAGAAATGCAGATGATCTACATAAATATTATTGTAATGGTATTTTATGTAGATCTTTTCATTATTTACTCATGTTTACAAAGAGAAGTGATATTAATAAAATAATATTTTTTAGTATCTTGTACTATTTTTTTCATTCTTCTTTTCCATATTTGGCAAGAATAAGGTAAAAATACCAAGAAGTGGTAAAAAAGCACAAATTTTGTAAACCAATTCTATGCTAGTTTTATCTGCTACATAGCCAAGTAGCGCGGCCCCGATGCTTCCCATACCAAATGCCAGACCAAAGAATAAGCCCGCAACCATGCCTGTCTTACCGGGGGATCAGTTCTTGTGCATAGACCAGAATGGCAGAAAATGCAGATGCCAGTATCAGACCTATAATGACGTTGAGAGCGCTTGTCCAGAATAGCGATACATAAGGTAATAACAGAGTAAATGGAGCAACACCCAGAATAGATCCCCAGATGATATATTTACGACCAATCTTATCACCGATTGGTCCACCAATAATCGTGCTTGTAGCTACAGCAAACAAAAATACAAAAAGATGAATCTGCGCATTTTGCACGGATGATAAGCTGATCGCACCAAGTATTGAGAAAGCCGTTCCCTGTGTTTTTTTTCGCGGAGCTGATAATGAGATAGTATTACTTTGCTTAATTTTGTTCATTGTTTCACCGATCTTATCTACGTTGTAGTGGTGTTGAACTGTTATTTAATTGTTACACCTTAATACATATTAACTTTCTAATAAAATTTTTGCTTATCTTGATATAATTTGATGCTTATCGCAAAAAAATGAAATTAAACTCTATTTAATGGCCTGATTATGTAATCTTGATCGAAAAAACACTGCGTCGAATGTCGTGTTGTTATTCCATTCTGTAGTGAATATGTACTTATTCCAGTAAGGTTCCTTGTTATAAAAAAGTAACGTGCCTTAAATGGGGTAGGTTTCAACATTCTTGAAAACTAATAACAGATTTATTTAAGGAACATGGAGATACCCGATGAAATTCTCATTTAAAGCGTCAGTATGTGCCCTGGTTGTTTCTCTGTCATTGTCACCGATGATCGCATCCGCTTGGGAAAAGGATAAAACGTATGATATTACGATCCTGCATACCAATGATCACCATGGTCACTTTTGGCAGAATGATCATGGAGAGTATGGTCTGGCAGCTCAGAAAACCGTAGTGGATTCTATCCGTCAGGAAGTTGCTAAAAAAGGCGGTAGTGTATTGTTGTTATCTGGCGGGGATATTAACACTGGTGTGCCTGAATCGGATATGCAGGATGCCGAGCCGGATTTTAAAGGAATGAATCTGGTAGGTTATGACGCGATGGCATTGGGAAACCATGAATTCGATAAGCCTTTGAATGTACTCTATCAACAGCAAAAATGGGCGACTTTCCCATTCTTGTCAGCGAATATTTATCAAACCAGCACCGGCAAGCGCTTATTTAAGCCATATGTGATATTCGAAAAGCAAGGTGTGAAGATTGCGGTTATTGGTTTAACTACTGATGATACAGCTAAAATAGGTAATCCGGCTAATTTCCCTGATGTGGAATTCCGTATACCTGCCGAAGAAGCGAAAAAAGTCATTGATGAATTGAAGAAAACTGAAAAGCCGGATGTCATTATTGCAGCAACCCACATGGGGCATTACGATGATGGTCAACATGGCACGAATGCGCCGGGTGATGTGGAAATGGCACGTAGCTTACCTGCTGGTTATTTAAATATGATTGTGGGTGGACATTCACAGGATCCGGTTTGTATGTCTGCGGAAAATAAAAACTATAAACAGGTGAATTATGTCCCTGGGACGCCTTGTTCTCCGGATCGTCAAAATGGGACATGGATTGTTCAGGCTCATGAATGGGGAAAATATGTTGGTCGTGCTGATTTCCAGTTTCGTAATGGTGAATTTAAGCTAGTTCATTATCAATTAATTCCTATCAATTTAAACAAAAGGGTCAAAAAAGATGACGGAAGCACTGAGCGTGTTTACTACACTCATCAAATTCCTCAAGACTCTGAAATGCTGAAATTGTTGACACCTTATCAGGATAAAGGAGATCAGAAATTAGGAGTCAAAATTGGATCTGTTGACGGTAAATTAGAGGGCGATCGCAGCAAAGTTCGTTTTATACAGACTAATATGGCTCATCTTGTACTGGCAGCACAGATGGAACGGGCAAACGCTGATTTTGCTGTGATGAGTGGAGGAGGGATCCGCGATTCCATTGAGGCAGGGGATATCACTTATAAAGATGTATTAAAGGTTCACCCATTTGCTAATCAATTGGTTTATGTAGATTTCAAAGGAAGTGAGGTTCTGCCTTATTTGACTGCCGCTGCGAATATGGAAGCTGATTCTGGTGCTTATGGTCAATTCTATAATGTCAGTTTTGTGAAAGATGGCAAAAATATCAGTGATGTCAAAATTGGTGGAGAACCCCTGGATCTGAATAAAACTTACCGGATGGCAACATTGAACTTCAATGCTATCGGTGGTGACGGTTATCCGCGAATCGATGATTTACCAGGATATGTTAATACCGGTTTTGTCGATGCAGAAGTGTTGAAAGGGTATATTGAAAAACACTCTCCGCTGAAAGTGGCGGACTATGAACCGAACGGCGAAATTGCGCGCAAATGATAATGGGTGAAGGTTAATTATTAGAAAAAAAAGACCATCTATTTTCAGATGGTCTTTTACTTAGTCGTCGGAACGGTGATAAATAATCTAAAATGGGGATGGGTGAAAATAAATAGTTATCTAATTATTGAATATTATGGTTATTAGTGAATTGTTTCCTCCTTCTTTTTCCGATAGTTTTTCAAATCCATATTTTAAGTATAATGCTATAAGTTTAGGATTGTTTTCACATTCCAAGGCAATAACTCTTCCTCCAATTAGAATTTTTGCTGTGTTAATAATGTTCCTTACATAAAGAAAAATATCTTCGAATTTTATTGGATTTTGATTGAATAAAAAGTTCTTTGCTATTTGGCCGATTAAGTAAACTTTTATCGTATTAGAGTTTTTACTGATGCCATTAAGTTTCCTTATTTTTGTTTTTGAAATAGAAAATGAATATGCTCTCAGCTCCTTAAAAGTCAATGAAAAATAGGCAAGAATTGACCCTTTTTCATTTAAAATTAAGTATGTTCTGGTTACATCAGCCTGTTCAAATCTAATTGAATTTTTATGTAAAAAAGATTCTACGTCTCGATTCAAGGGGCAGGAGAATGAAAGAAAATACTTTTCTGTTCTGTCTCTGCCTAATACTATTAATACTTCTCCTAAAGTGAGAGTTTTTGTTTTAATATCTCTATTGCCTCTTTTTGTTCAGTTTCAATGTCTATTTTTTCAAAATTATTTTTAGATGGCCTTCTATTTGCCCTTCGCAACATCTTAATTGCCTTGGGATAGGTGATAACAATCTGCCTGAAAAATGACGAAGTGACCATTTTTATCTCCTTTTATTTAAATATATTAAGTTACTTGAAATAGTAAATGATATTGTTTTTGCTATATGGGAAGTATATCGGCATTAGATAATTGAACAAGGCCCTGTTTTCAAGAAAACAGAGCCAGCTCGAAAAATTTAACGGAAATTACAATTAGTTTTCAAATTTTGGCAATATCAGCAAATGGACAATTAAGTAGTTGGCATAAATCAGTCGGTGCCAGTTCAATATCCAGGCCACGTTTACCACCAGAGATAAACAGAGTCGGGAGGTTTTGGGCCTGACTGTCAATAACAGTAGGAAGACGTTTTTTTTGTCCTAATGGGCTGATGCCACCTACCAGGTAACCTGTCACTTTTTGTGCCAACTGTGGATCTGCCATATCCGCTTTTTTCGCTTTAAATACTTTGGCGATTTTTTTTAAATCCAGTTGTCCCGTGACCGGAGTGACAGCAACAGCCAGATTTTTAGGATCACCATTCAATGAAACTAAGAGGGTTTTAAAAACCTGCTTAGCATCTAACCCAAGTTTTTTAACCGCTTCATCACCAAAATTATGTTCATTAACATCATGTTCATAAGGATAAAGTTTGAAATTAATTTTGTGTTTTTCCAGTAGAGTAACAGCAGGCGTCATGTCGTATTTCCTGTAACATTATCTGTATAAATAGTAACTATTAGTCATAGTCTTTATTCTTATTCTTATTCTTATTCTTATAATAGCTACTATTGTAACAGCTTCAGTAAATTGTTTTCACCCTGGAGATGTAATGCTCCGACAGCCACTAAATATTTTCCTGCCGGTAAGTCATGTAATCGTTCACTCCATTGGCGGTTACGTTCAGTCATCAAGGTCTGGTAAGTAACTTCACAGAAAGTCTGTGGTAATGCCCCACTTGCTTGGTTTGGTTTATAATTCATCCACCAGCTAATCATCATTTGTAAGGTACGGGCGTTAGTATGCCAGTGAACCAGAGTATCTTCTAACAGAGAGATGCCACCATTCGGTAGTTTGGTGAGTAAATTAACCTGAGTATCGGTTCCTTCCAGCTCGATAATATTTTTATCAATGGCCCTTGCACTGCTCAGTAGCTGAAAATCAATGCCGTATTGGGGACGTAATCCTAAATATTGAGCCTGAGCGGCCTGTAGGATCAGAGCAACTTGCCATGAAGGTAATAGATCTAGTGACTCTACCGGATGTTGGATTTCGTGGCAGTACTGCTGTAAGGCAGCAAAATGTTCAGTTGATAAACGTTGTGACAGTACAACCTGTTCAGGAAATATTTTTCCAAATGGTGAACCAGATTGGGTAATATCTGCTTCAACAATCAAAGAATCACACTGTTCCAGTTGTTCCAACAGTACTTCGGAAAGTGGATACATATTTTCTGTACCCATATGGATGCTGCCAACAATATGTAATTGTCTATTTTTGGGCAGAATGACGTCAAAAGCAGGATAGGGGTAATATCGTTGGGAATTCAGTCCTAATACATTACTGAGATATGTCATTAGTTTTCCCATACTACATACTCCGGTAATTGGCGTGAATGGGTATGCTAACGTGTTAAAGGTTAACAAGAAAGTGATAAATGAAAAGCTAAACCCGGTGTTGTTTAGCTTTTCGATGTCTGCATGATTAATGTGGAATATCAGCGTTTGGTTTTAAAGTAAAGTAATCGGTTGGCATTACTGACCACGGTGATTGAAGAGAGAGCCATGGCGGCTCCGGCAATGACTGGATTCAATAATGTTCCGGTTAAGGGGTAGAGAATACCTGCTGCAACCGGGATACCTAGCGTATTATAGATAAAGGCGCCAAATAAATTTTGTTTCATATTACGCAATGTTCCCTTGGACAGTTCAACCGCGTCTGCAACACCATGCAGGCTATGTTGCATCAGGGTAATTGACGCGGTTTCAATGGCGATATCACTACCACTTCCCATGGCAATTCCCACATCTGCTTGTGCCAATGCAGGTGCATCATTGATGCCGTCACCAATCATGGCAACTTTCTTACCTTCAGACTGGAGATCCTGAATGGCGGCGGCTTTACCATCAGGTAGCACTCCTGCTATGACTTGATCAATACCAGCCTCTTTGGCTATAGCATTGGCTGTTACAGGATGATCACCTGTCAGCATGACTAAGCGATAACCCTGAAGATGTAAGCGTTGCAAGGCGGAGACGGTATCCTGACGTAGTGGGTCACGTATTGAAAACAGAGCGGCCACTTCTCCGTCGATTGCCAGTATAACGGGGGTAGCACCTTTTTCTGCTTGTTTGGCAACCTGTGATTTAAATTCTGTTGTATCAATCTGATTTTGTTCAAGTAGGTTCAGATTTCCTAACAACAGTGTTGTATTACCAACATTCCCGCGTATACCCGTTCCGGCTAAAGTACGGAATTGTGTTACTTCAGGTAATTGTTGATCTTCAATTTGTTCACTTTCAACTTTCAGCAGAATGGCTCTTGCCAAAGGATGGTTTGAACCGCTTTCCAACGCACCAGCCCACAGCAATACTTGTTCTTTGGTGAATCCATTGAAAGTTTGAATTTCAGTGACCTGTGGCATCCCTTCAGTCAACGTTCCCGTTTTATCGAAAACAAGGGTATCGAGCTGGCTGGCTTGTTGTAGGGCATCAGCATCACGTACCAGTACACCTAATTCCGCCGCTCTTCCGACCCCAGAAATGATGGACATTGGTGTTGCCAAGCCGAGTGCACAAGGACAGGCAATAATCAACACTGTGGTGATGATAACCAGTGAGTACATGATTTGGGGTGCCGGGCCGATGAAAAACCAGATTGCCCCCGCAATGAGTGCGATAGCAACAACAACAGGCACAAATATAGAAGATATTTTATCCGCCAATTGGCCGATTTCAGGTTTACTACTTTGTGCCTGACGTACCAGCTTGATAATTCTTGCCAAAGTGGTTTGGCTACCTACTGCTGAGGCTTTAAAGAGTACGGTTCCATCTTGCACCACAGTTCCCGCGTGAACTGTATCGCCAATTGATTTTTGTTGAGGGAGCGCTTCACCTGTCAGCATCGCTTCATCTAACCAGACTGTGCCGTGGATGATTTCACCATCCACGGGAACCCGATCCCCTGTTACCAGCCGCAATGTCATATCAGGTTTAACATCAGCCAATGGCAACGTTTTCTCACTGCCTTCTATGATGACCTGAGCTGTGGGAGGTGTTAAATCCAACAATCGCTCAAGTGCTTTTGAGGAACGTTGGCGTGCGCGTTGCTCTAAGGCGTGTCCGAGGTTAATTAAGCCAATAATCATAGCGCTGGCTTCATAATAAATGTGGCGCGCCTGAGGCGGGAAAATATCCGGCCATAAATTAACACTTATCGAGTAGAGCCATGCGGCACCCGTTCCCAGTGCAACTAATGTGTCCATTGTGGCACTGCCATTTTTCAGGCTTTGCCACGCATTACGATAAAAATGTCCGCCAGCAAATATCATTACGGCAAGAGTAGCCAGCCCGATGCTTAACCAAATTGTATGGTTATCTGGAGTGAGCATCATATTGTCACCAATCATGCCCCAAATCATGACCGGAACCCCGACAGCCAGAGCGAGGGCCGATTGCCAACGGAAACGGCGCATATTGGCCTGAGCAATTTGCTGCTGACGTTCCCGGCGCTCGGTTTCATCCAGAATAACTTCTGCACCATAGCCAGCCTTGATGACAGCATCGACCAGAGCATGGGGAGATGCTGTCCCCGTAACCAGTGCACTTCTCTCTGCAAGGTTAACTCTGGCGTTTTCAACCCCTGCAACAGATTGCAGGGCTTTTTGTACTTTATTGACACAACTAGCACAGCTCATACCATCCAATAGAAGCTGGATGCTATCATGATCATTTGAAGTGGTTCGTGTATCCGGAGTAGGATCTATTGCCGCTGCCAAAAACTCCGGTGCTTGTGAAGCAGACTCTGAGGCAGATGTTGTCAGCGGCTTATTTTTTGGGGAATAGGTTTCCCCTGCTAATTCAGCATGATAACCCGCTAGCTTTACGGCATTAATCAAAGCATGGTTTTCAGCTTTGCCGTAAATTTTGGCTGTTTGAGTATCAACTTCAGCCGCAACTACACCAGCCACTGATTCCAACGCTTTTTGGGTTTTACCTGCACACTTCATACAGTTTAAACCTGAAAGCCGTAATTCAACATCGGGATGAGTTGCCAGAGTGGCTTCATAACCCGCATCAGTAATGGCGGCAATCAATGAATCGGGAGTTACACTACCGATCACTTTAGCGTATTCAAGGGTAACTTCTGCTTGTTCAACATCTGACAGATTCTCCAGTGCCTTTTTGACACTGCCGACACAGTGCATACAGGTCAAGCCTTGAAGTGTGAGAATGGTTGTTGTGGACATAACAAAATCTCCTGAAACAGAGTGATATACTTATCGTTATCCTTTTAGGCTAAACCTTCCTGCAAGGGGAAGGTCAAGGGGAAAATATGAATATCAGTGAAATTGCCCGTAAGACTGGCTTAACCAGTAAAGCTATTCGGTTTTATGAAGAGAAAGATCTGATTACTGCGCCGGAGCGGGGAGATAATGGCTATCGTTTTTACCAACAGAAACATGTTGATGAATTGATACTCTTACGTCAGGCAAGAGAAATAGGATTCACGATTGAAGAGTGCCGGGAGTTATTGCGTTTATCCCGCAATCCCAATCGTCACAGTATAGATGTGAAAACAGCCACACTACAAAAAGTCACTGAGATAGAAGAAAAAATTATGAAATTACAGCAGATAAGGGAAAAGCTATTAGCGTTGGCTGCCGAATGCCCAGGAGATGATGGGGCAGATTGCCCCATCATTGAACAACTATCTGGTTGTTGCGCCAATCATGATGGATGAGATACAGGCTTAACCTTTAGTGTGATCCCGTCAACGGCAATGATTTCAACTTCGGTATTGGCAGTCAGTTCGCTGTCACAATGAATGCGCCAACTGCCATCAGCCAGTTTGATACGCCCATAACCATTTTCGGTGTCTGCGATTAAGCGGGCGTGTAACCCAATTAACTGCTGGTTTTTCTGATTGAGCATCTTATCGCTATTGCGCGGATGGTAACGCAGCCAGCTACGCCACGCAATGGCAGAGAGTAGTGTCAAGGCAGCAAACAGAGTGCCTTGCAGCTCCCAGCTCATTTCAGGAAAAATCCATGTGATCAGGGCGATAATCACGGCAGCGATACCCGTCCACAGCAAATATCCCCCTGTTCCCAGCAGCTCTGCAATTAATAGTAACCCACTAAAACAGAGCCAAAACCAGACTGGTTGAGTGGCAACCTGTTCAATCATAGTCATTATCCTGAAATAGTCGTTTATACTGAGCCGTTATTTATCCTGGTTGTTCTTCTTGCTTTCATTGATCAACTCAGCAATGCCGCCTACAGCGCCCATCAGATTGCTGGCATCCAACGGCATCATGATCACTTTGCTATTATCTGCTGCGCCAATACTGGTCAGGGCATCGGTATATTTCTGAGCGACGAAGTAGTTAATCGCTTGCATATTACCGTCGGCAATAGCGTCAGAGACCATTTTGGTTGCTCGTGCTTCGGCTTCTGCGGCACGTTCACGGGCTTCCGCTTGCAGGAACGCTGATTGACGTTCACCTTCAGCTTTCAGGATCTGAGACTGTTTTTCACCTTCAGCTTTCAAAATGGCGGCCTGACGAATACCTTCTGCTTCAAGAATATCTGCACGTTTGGTACGTTCAGCTTTCATCTGAGCATTCATCGCAGAGATCAATTCCTTAGGTGGACGTACATCGCGGATCTCAATACGGGTGATTTTCACCCCCCAAGGGTTAGTGGCTTCATCAACGATGGTCAGCAAACGGCTGTTGATTAAATCGCGTTGAGACAACATTTCATCCAGTTCCATTGAACCCAGAACAGTACGGAAGTTAGTCATGGTCAGGTTAATAATCGACAGTTCAAGGTTGCTGACTTCATAGGCAGCACGTACTGGATCAACAACTTGAATAAAGCAGACGGCATCAATGGTGACATTGGCGTTATCGCGGGAAATAACTTCTTGTGATGGGATATCCAATACTTGCTCCATCATATTGATTCTACGACCAATACGATCAATAAATGGTATCAGGATATGTAGTCCCGGTGTCAATGTGCGGGTATAGCGGCCGAAACGTTCTACTGTCCACTGATATCCTTGTGGAATGGTTTTCACACAAGTAAAGACGATGACAACCGCAATAATGATCAGAATGGGGACAGCCCCAAGAGAGAGTAAATCCATAATAATTCCTCTATTAGTTAATCATGGAATACAAAAAATCTCTGATTAATAGAGTAAGGAGTATACTTGGCGGCGATATTTAGATGCCAGTGCATCTCCGGCTCCAAGTGCAGAGATAATATCCATTAACGTTTTTTTCACTTCGCCATTGCCAGCAGAGAGATCTTTTTTCAGGAAACCTAACAGCAGTTCAAGGGCTTCTTTATTACGTCCGACTTCATGTAATTTAGATGCCAGTTGAATCGCAAGTTCTGCATTTTCTGGCTGTGTTGCCATTTCTTGCAGAAGTTTTTGAATTTCAGGTGAATCAGCAGCTTGTTTATGTGATTCAATGGACATCAGCAAATCATGATAACGCTGATCCTGATTTTCCAATGGAATAGTCTCCAATATCTTTTGGGCGTCTTCTAACTGATTGAGTGAAATATGGACTTCAGCCAGGAATAAACCCAGTTCAATATCCTGCGGATCGGCCTGATATGCTTCTTTCAGCAAAGGTAAGGCTTCCAGATTTTTGCCTTCAGCAAGCAATTCACTTGCTTGTTCCAACGGTGATTTTTCATGTTGCTGCAAAAGTTGGGCAAACATTTTTCTGATGTTTTCGTCAGTTTGTAACCCTTCAAAACCATGAACAGGGCGGGCTTCACGAACAAAAAGCACTGTTGGTACGGTACGTACACCAAATTGTGCAGAGATGTGACCTAATTGATCACAATTGACCTTAGCCAGAATAAATTGTCCCACATATTCATGTGCGAGCTTATCAAGGGTCGCTTCTAATTCGTGACAATGGAGATCTTGTGGTGACCAGAAATAGAATACCACAAGCTGATTTAAGGACTGCTGAACAGTTGGAGCAATATTAGATTCATTGATGTGAACAATCTGAGCAGTGTTGCTGTTAGTATTCATTGTTGATTCCATGGGATTCTCTCTTTAAGTTCATTATCAGGCGATTATCCCCTTTCACTTTGCAAATATATGAATGGGTATATAAACAATAGATAGGGATGACCTATGTCTTTTTCAATCTCAGTTATGTGCCAAATCCGCAGGCTTGCGACAAGCAGCCAGGACACGATAACCGTGTTGATCAAGGGCTTTGGCGGCGGTTAATCCGATACCGCGGGAACAGCCAGTAATAAGAACTGCTTTTTGCATCACTTTACCTGTTAAATTACATCAGCTTACTGAAATAAATGATTTACTATTAATTAATGAATATTTTTACTTATGGGTGATATATGCTGACAGTCTGTTGGACATCCAATCAGCAATAAAAGGTTGTGCGATTTGATTGGGATGCAGGCCATCATCTTGCATCCATTCTGGCTTGATAGCAATGTGCTCCATAAAAAATGGTAATAAAGGGATTTGATTGTGTTTTGATAAAGAAGGGTAAATTTTGGCAAAAGATTCGGTGTAGCGTTTTCCATAATTCGGCGAAACATAGATTTGCATCAATAATGGCTTAGCGTTGGCTTGCTTTACCAACGTAATGATCTTTTGCAGATCTTGTTCTATTTGCTGGACCGGAAAACCACGTAACCCATCGTTCGCTCCGAGTTCGATCAGAACCCATTTAGGATTGTGTTGTTTCAGTAACTCAGGCAGACGTTCAAGCCCCTGTGCTACGGTATTACCGCTGATACTGCCATTAATGATGGTTATTTTATTACCGGATTGCTGCCATTTTTTTGCCATTAGGGTGGGCCATGACTGCTCAATGGGCAGGCGATAGCCAGCACTGAGACTATCTCCCAATATAAGTAGAGTATCAGCCGCCACCGCTCTGGCACTGCATAGCACTAACAAGAAAAGGAAAAGTACATGGCTGTAGAAAGTATTCTTGAAGTTCATAATCTCATTAAACATGTTGGCCAAAGGGAACAGGTAATTAATATATTGCAAGGTGTTGAGCTACTTGTCGAGCCGGCACAGACAATTGCATTAATTGGTGAGTCAGGCTCAGGGAAATCCACCTTGCTAGGCATTATTGCCGGTTTGGATGATGGCAGTTCAGGGGAAGTGCATTTACTAGGACAGAATATCAGCCGCATGGACGAAGAACAGCGGGCACAATTACGGGCAGAAAATGTGGGTTTTGTTTTCCAATCGTTTATGTTGATCCCTACTCTGAATGCGTTAGAGAACGTTCAGCTTCCGGCACTTTTGCGGGGAGAATCCGAAAGCTATAGTCGCCAGCAGGCTATCGAATTACTCGAACAGTTAGGATTGGGAAAACGGTTAAAACATATGCCGGCCCAACTTTCGGGTGGAGAACAGCAACGGGTTGCATTGGCCAGAGCATTCAGTACTCGTCCAAAAATCCTGTTTGCGGATGAACCGACAGGTAATCTCGACCGTCAAACCGGTGAACGTATCGCCGATCTGCTTTTTTCGCTCAACCACGATTATGCTACGACACTGATTCTGGTGACACATGATAACCAGCTTGCTGCACGTTGCCAGCGCCGTTTACGTCTGGTAGATGGAAAATTACGGGAGGAAGCATGATCTGGCGCTGGTTTTGGCGTGAATGGCGTACACCATCGCTATTGATTGTCTGGTTGTCTCTGACATTAGCGGTAGCATGTGTATTGGCGTTGGGGCGTATTGGTGATCGTATTGATCAGAGTGTCCATTATCAGAGCCGCGATTTTCTGGCAGGCGATCTGGTATTACGTGCATCGTATCCTGTTGATGGCTCTTGGCTAATGCTGGCTCAGGAAAAAGGATTGACATTAAGCCGTCAAATCTCATTTTCAACCATGACTTATGCAGGGGATATCCCGCAACTGGCTCAGGTTAAAGCAACCGATGAGCATTACCCGTTGTATGGTGAATTGGAAACTCATCCAAAGGGTTTAAAGCCAGAGAAAGGTTCTGTACTTGTCGCTCCCCGTTTGCTGGCACTATTGAATATTAAAGTTGGGGATAGCCTGGAAGTTGGTGATACTACATTGAAAATCAGTGGCGAACTGTTGCAAGAACCGGATAGTGGTTTTAATCCATTCCAACTTTCTCCCCGTATTTTAATCAATATTGATGATGCCAGAGCGACAGGCGCAATTCAGCCGGGAAGCCGTTTGACTTACCGTTATATGTTTGCTGGTTCGCCAGAGGCGGTTCAATCATTCCAGCAACTGATCGATCCACAATTAAAAGCGGATCAGCGTTGGTTGACACTAAAACAGGATAATGGCGCGTTGGCACAATCCATCGAACGAGCACAGCAATTCTTGTTGTTGTCGGCATTACTGACATTATTGCTGGCCGTGGCGGCGGTCGCTGTTTCCATGACTCACTATTGCCGTAGCCGACATAATCTGGTTGCGATCCTGAAAACACTAGGGGCAGGGCGTTGGGTGTTGCGTCAGTGGATCATTGGGCAGTGGTTGGTAATATTGCTTGCAGCTACGGTTGTCGGCTCTATGCTGGGGTTGGTTTTTGAATCGCTATTGATACGGGTACTGGCCGCCATGTTACCTAAGATGTTACCGGAAGCAGGGCGGTGGCCGTGGGTGTGGGCGCTTGGAGCGCTGTTTGGTATTGCTTTGCTGGTAGGCATTCGGCCCTATCGCCAACTAATGGCAACTCAGCCATCAAGAGTATTACGCAGCGATGTCACCGCGTCTATCTGGCCATTACGTTATTATCTGTCTGCGGTCGCACTGCTGATTACTGGTGGATTAGTATTGTTGGCAGGAACTGAGCCACTGTTATGGTCGTTGCTGGCAGGTATACCGATTGTTGCATTGTTATTAGGCATATTGGGCTGGAGTGGGTTGTGGCTGCTGCGTCGGATCACATTTCGCCAGTTGAGCCTGCGTCTGGCGGTCAGCCGATTGTTGTGCCGCCCATTCCAGACGATGACACAATTAGCATCATTTTCACTTTCCTTCATGTTATTGGCACTGCTTGTGATGGTGAGAGGGGATTTACTGGGGCGATGGCAGCAGCAGTTACCACCAGATAGCCCGAATTATTTTCTGATTAACATGACTCAGCCGCAAATTGCTCAGGTAAATGATTTATTGGCAAACTATAAAGTGAAGCCAACGGAATACTATCCTGTGGTGTTGGCACGATTAACAGAAATTAATGGACAGCCGGCAATTGAATGGGCTGATGAAAAGCATCCTAAAAGTACAACAGTACGCCGTGAACTTAATTTAACATGGAAAAAAGAATTGCCGCCGTTTAATACCCTTATAGAAGGAAGTTGGCCGCCGAAACCCAAAGAAGTTTCCATGGAACAAGGGGTTGCAGAGCAGTTACAGATTCAGGTTGGAGATAAATTGACTTTCACCGGGGACACCCGAACTTTTGCGGTGACAGTCAGCAGCATTCGCAAAGTGGATTGGGAAAGCCTGCATCCGAACTTTTTCTTTATTTTTGCCAAAGAAACACTGGAACACCAACCGCAAACATGGTTGACCAGCTTCCATTATGAGGGGAATGGAAGATTGTTAACGGAACTGAATCGTCATTTTCCAACAATCAGTATGCTGGATATTGGCTCCATGATTAAGCAGATACAAGGGATCTTGCAGCAAGTCAGTCGGGCGTTGGAAATGATGGTTGTGTTGGTGATGGCCTGTGGTGGATTACTTTTACTGGCACAGATTCAGGTTGGTATGAACCAACGACTGCTTGAACTGGTAGTTTATCGAACATTGGGAGCCAGTAAGAAATTGTTGCGTCGTACATTGTGGGGCGAATTTGCCTTGCTTGGTTTTATGGCAGGTTTGGCTGCGGCATTTGGTGCCGAAATTGCACTTTGGTTGTTGCAGACGAAAGTTTTTGATTTTCCGTGGCAACCGCAGTGGCTGATGTGGCTTTTGTTACCGATTATCAGCAGCCTGTTGCTGTCATTGTGTGGTGGTTGGCTGGGTGTCCGGCTATTGCGCAAACAAGGGCAATATCGACGTTTACCAGAATAACGTTTGTCAGAATAAATAGTGCCTTAGTTGTGCATGGGAAGCTCTGGAATCAAGGCTTCCCATGTTTATAATCGTTTTTTTTCAAGGTGATATCAGCCAAATTCAGCCTTTAATTTCGGCAGGATTTGATCGCCGAATATTTTTAATCCCTCAATATAATCAGGAAATATCAACATTACCCCATCCAATTCACAAGTACGCAGTAAATCCGACAGTTGCTTACAGCAAGTATCTGCTGTTCCGATAGCGGTATGAGTCATGAAAGCATTTTGAGATCTTTCTACCATCGCATTACTTTTTCCATCCACATCAACACCAAAACTGTGCATCATATTTCTGACCGCCTCTACATCCAAACCCTGACGATAGAATTGAGCAAGGGTTTCGGCATAAGCATCACTTTCAGCACAAATGATGGTACACATGCAGAATGTTTTGGTTGTGGTGTTGTATTCTGAGGCAATGCGTTTGGCGGTTAAACTGATCCTGCGGGTCTCTGCTTCATCTTTACCGCCAATGAAACAGACATCGGTATGGCGTACACTGAAACGCAGACCGCGTTCGGATTGTCCGGCGCAAACTAAATAAGGACGAGGGCGTGAAAGAGGTTTGGGTTCAGAGACACACTGTTTCAGATTGAAATACGTTCCTTGATAATCAACTTGTTTTTCGCGCCAAAGCCGTTTTATCAACAGTGTCCATTCCTCTGTCATCGCATAACGTTGATCGTGATCCAGTTTACTGTCCCATTCCCCCATCTGCTCAAATTCATCGCGGAATGAGCCAGAGACAATATTCAGACCGGCGCGCCCTTGACTAATATGATCTAAAGTAGCGATCATTTTGGCCGTCACCGCCGGATTGTGCAGACCAGCATGAACCGTAGCGATCAACTTGGCGCGATGAGTGACTTCAGCAATGCCAGCCATCATGGTGACAGATTCGAGTGAACTGCCCCAATGATCAGTGTCGCCACCAAAACCGCGCCATTTGCCCATGGACATAATGAAATCAAGGCCGATTTGATCGGCAAGAATAGCCGCTTCACGGTTTTGTTTATAAGATGCATCCAATGGCGGCGTGTTTTGGGAAATAATCCATCCACCTTTGGCGATAGGCAGAAATACACCGAATTCTTTCTTTGACATCACTATTTCCTTATTTGTGTGCTGTTTCAGGGTATAGTAATCATTATTTAGCGAATTTCGTCAGTGGGTTTCTCATTTTCGATTAAATCGTCTCTCATTTTTTGGCTAGGGGGGGTCATCATCAGTGTTACAACTAACACGACAAATACAGGGATAGCAATGATGAGAAAAGCCCATGTAAAACTACCGGAATAATCTTTTATGGCACCGGCAAAGAAAGGAGCCAGACACGCCAGAGTAGAAATCAGATTCATGATCGAGAATAGTTCCAGATAAGGCTTACGGCCAAAATAATTGGCGAGCAGAACACTGGAAGCGAGGAAAGTCATACCATAACCCATACCGACAAACAACGTGAAGGTAATCAGGAACAGCCATGAAGAGGCGATACTCAAGGCGATCAAGCCAAGAATAATGACAGCCAGACTGCCAATCAGCAGTTTTTTCGGATCAAGCCATTCTCCCATGGCACCACTGGCCAACCTTGAAAAGGCATTGATGAAAGCCATAGAACTCAGTAACCCTGCGGCAATTGCTTCACTGAAACCATTTTCGATAATGTGGGCGACGGCAAAGCTATTCACCGTAATACCACACCACAGAAACGCCGTATAAGTTGCGGCAATGACATAAAATTGCCAGGTGCGCAGTGCTTGTCGGGCTGTCCAGAACTGCTTGGTACGATAGATACTGGGGGGATTTTCGCTGTTGTGCTTTTGATCGACTGCTTTAGCATGGGCCATTTCCCTCTCTCCTTCCTGAAGAATAAGAATGGTCAGAATAACAAAAACAGCCAGAACGACGGCAGAGATCATCCAGTGCATTCGCCACGTTCCCCAGACACGAGTTGCCAGAAAATAGATCCACGGGCCAATCACGCCTCCTAATCCTCCAATCGTAAAATAGAAACCGAAAGCAAGGGACTGTTTTTCATATAATCGTGAAATAACGTAGGTGCCGGGCACAGTTGCCAGAAAGGTAAACCCGACCCCAATTAAAGCCGTTCCGATAAAATACGACGAAATAGTATGCGTGTGATAAAGGCTGTAGAAACCAGACAAAAAAATCAGCAGGCCAATAAATAGCGTGAAGCGAACACCAATTTTGCGAATGCACATCGTTGGCAGGAAACTGGATAGCCCACACGTCAGGCCAAGCAGAGTGAAACCTAAACCGGCATCAGTCCAACTCCAGTCCAGCTCGTTTATCATGCTGGGCAGGACAACACCCAATGACGTAAAGGTGGTTGCTGTGGACAGAAAATAGACCATGCCTAGAAGTATCAGCAAAATCCACTGATAAGTACGCCCGAATTTGTCGTGTTGAATGGACATTGTGACCCCATTAAGGAATAAACCATTAAAAACGGCACTATTCTAAGTGCTTATTAAAAAAAGCTGTATCGAATAAACATTCCATAGCTAAATTGGTTTGTGCGAAAGTAAGGCGTATCTTTTATCTTGTATTTATTTTTAACCGGATTGACGACAATACCTGTCCACAAATGACCGGGTTGATACCCCAACTTTTTCCCCAGGTCATAATGTAACTCTGGTTTGAAATCAAACATCTCTGGATTATCGCGCCGCCCCAATGTGTAGTCGAACGTTCCTACAATGCGGAAATCTCCTAGCCGATTACTGAAAGGAATACCATAGTCGATGTGGATGCGTTGATCGTTCCAGCTTCCTTTGGCATTGTTTTCAAAATAAAAAATGGTACGTAACCAACTGAACCCATCTACCTGCCAATCAAGGCTGATACCGGGGAAATAGTCATATTTTACGTTTTTGGTTTTGGCAATCCACTGAGCAAACAGCACATCTTTCAATGGGCCATAGGAAAAATCATATCCTGTAATTTTGCTGGCACTGAGCCTGGGCACAAATTTATAGTAATAGGTGCTTTTATCGCCTTTATAATCATTTTGCAGTGAATTTTGCCAAATACTGTAGACATACATATCTCCGATTTTGTAATCACCGAAGGCTTCGACGATAGGAGAGAAGGTTTTATCAGGGGCAACTTTATTTTCGAGTTGGAAATAAAGGCTGGTATCGATTGATTGAAAATTGACAAAATCACTGGCTTGCACAGATGACGAAAAAAGAAAACATAAGGAGATGACAGATAAACCGGTACTTGTTGCTGCCACTGACCTGAATGTATTGTTTATTCCCTGCTTCCTTAGAAATGGCACTTAATTTCTCCTCGCTATTTTATGGGGGATTAGGCGAATTCCTCTTTATCCTTTAACTTAATGTCATAATTAGCAAAATGCCAGAGTTAAAACCAGCATTTGATTGTGATGAGTGGTGTAATAGCTTTTTTCTTTATATTCAATTAATTGAAAAATAGGATAACTTTGAGGGGAATGTTTCACCATGTTTACTTTGGTGAGAAAGATACCTACTATAGCGACTGATCGCTTTTCTGAGAAATTGCACTTAATTATTAGTCGAATCCACCGTTTAATATAAATCAGATTCATTTTTCAATTAATATCAGTGCTGAGATAAATATTATGTATACAGGAATTGTACAAGGTACAGAAAGTGTATTATCACTCAATAAAAAAGAGGGATTCAGCACAATAGTAATGAGTAATGATAATCATTTTTTTGATGATATAGCTATTGGAGCCAGCGTTGCTATTGATGGCACTTGTCTGACTGTCACTCAATTTAGCGAAAATGAAACCACTTTTGATATTTCCGATTTTACTGCTGATACCACAACATTAAAGTTTCTTTCCATTGGGGATCGAGTCAACATTGAACGATCACACCAGATGTATAAAGAAAATGGGGGGCATAATCTTTATGGACATGTGGAAGGGATTGCTGAAGTAGTCGAATTTACTGCAACAGGTGAAACTTATCGGTTGGTTATTCGGATCCCTCAAGACAATATTAAATATTTTTTCTTGAAGGGTTTCATCGGGCTTCATGGTTGTAGTTTAACTATCAATGGCATTGATGAAGAGAATAATACCATCGCCTTAAATCTGATCCCTGAAACCTTAAGATTAACCAATCTCAATAAGATCAAAGTAGGGGATTTCCTCAATTATGAAATCGACCAAACCACGAGAACGATTGTAGATACACTATCCAGAACATTATTGAAGAAATAGTTTGTTGCAGTTGATATAAGAAGTGGTAATTAATTTAAAATTATCACTTCCTACGGTTTTTCAGTTTAATTTATCTTGTGCCCATTTCAGGCCAGTTTGGTACTCTTCAGGCAATAACGAGCTTAATGTTTGTAATGCAGTTCTTAATATATCCCTGTCAGAATGAACCAGATTCAGATGCCCTACCTTACGCACTGAGCGAACTTCCTTATCATACCAATGTAAACGGACGAGCGGTAAGCTGAGCCATTCAGGGTTTATTTCTGTACCGATCAGATTGACCATCACTGAAGGAGCCAATATTTCCGGTTGAGGCATAGGTAAATCCAGAATCGCTCGCAGGTGAAGCTCAAACTGACTGATGGAAGCGCCATTTTGTGTCCAGTGACCGCTATTGTGTACCCGTGGTGCCAGTTCATTAATCAGCAAATCATGACCAACAATAAAGCACTCCATTGCCATGACACCAATATAATTCAGGTGATCCATGATGATGGACAGCATTTTTTCTGCTTGTTGTTGTAATTGATGATGTGTATTTGGCAAGGCAACACTTGTACGTAAGATACCTTCCTGATGTAGATTATGGGTCAGTGGGTAAAATACCGATTTACCCTGAGCGTTACGGGCACCAACCAGTGAAACTTCCCCTGAAAATGGAATACCTTGCTCCACAATACATTCACCGTAAATTTCGGGCGGCAAGGCAGCTTCATCACCCGGTCGGATACGCCATTGACCCCGGCCATCATAACCTCCTGTACGGCGTTTAACGATAATAAAATCACCTAACTCGTTAAACAACTGCGGCCATTGGCTGGTATCAGCTAATAACTTCCACGGAGCTGTCGCTAACCCAAGATTATCCAGGAGTTGCTTTTGTGGCAGGCGATCAGCCAGTTGCGGAAAAATATCACGGTTAATAAAAGCATTGTGATGAGCGAGTTCACGGGTTAAGTCTGTCTCAGGCCAACGTTCAATTTCAGCGGTGATGATACTGCTCTGATAGGGAACAGATTCTGGTTCAGCATTCAGCCCAATCGGATAGACTGCTATTCCCAATGGTTCACCGGCTTGACGTAGCATTCTGCCTAACTGACCATTTCCCAATACACAAACGGGCTTCATGCATCCTCCCGTGGATCTGGATTCTCCAAAACATCCAGAGTTTGTTTCTGACGCCAATCTGACAGACGTTGGAACAGGGCATTATCATGTAATGCTAATACTTGAGCCGCCAACAATGCTGCATTTGCTGCCCCCGCTTTGCCGATAGCTAGCGTACCAACTGGTATGCCTTTTGGCATTTGAACGATGGAATAGAGACTATCAACACCACTCAGGGCAGCACTCTGCACAGGGACACCCAATACAGGAACCAAGGTCTTAGCTGCCAGCATTCCCGGCAGATGAGCTGCGCCACCTGCACCCGCAATAATTACATCGAAACCGTTTGCTTTCGCCTGTTCGGCAAAATGGAAAAGTTTATCGGGTGTTCGGTGTGCCGAAACAATTTCTACATGGAAAGGAATATCAAGGGAGGTTAAAACATCGGCTGCATGTTGCATTGTTGCCCAGTCACTCTTTGACCCCATGACAATAGCAATTTTGGCATGATGTGGCGTTTTTGCTGTAAAGGTAACCGTTGTTGTGGAAATAGCTTTTTGGGGATCAGGGCTTGCCGTCATAAATCAGATGCTCCTGTATTGGATGTCCACCAGAACCAAGATCAAAATAATATTGTAAGGCGGCGGATCATATCATGTGAATTGCATAAGGAAAACGTTTGCGTTGCTTGATTTACCAATTTTTCTAGAAAAA
>NZ_CAWMEB010000178.1:0-578 GCF_963866145.1 Xenorhabdus sp. NBAII XenSa04 | reverse complement strand
GTGGTACTGGCGCCGTCTGACTTACGTCAGGCACTGGCGCAGCATCTGGCTGAATATATGCTGCCCGGCGCTTTTGTGATGCTGGAAACCTTCCCGCTGACCCCTAACGGCAAGCTTGACCGTAAAGCCCTGCCCGCCCCTGACCAGTCAGCGGTTGTTACACGTGGCTATGCGGTCCCGGTGGGTGAACTGGAAACTACACTGGCACAGATTTGGCAAAACCTGCTGGGGCTGGAACGCGTCGGCCGTTATGACCACTTCTTCGAACTCGGCGGTCACTCGCTGATGGTGGTCAGCCTGATTGAACAACTGCGTAATGCCGGCTGGCTGCTTGATGTACGTACGGTTTTTTCCGCTCCAGTACTCACTGACATGGCCCAGGCTATTCAGGCCAATCAGGGGGAACCGGCCTTTATTGTGCCGCCTAACCGGATTCCTGAAGGTTGCACAGCGATTACGCCGGAGATGCTGTCACTGGTAACCCTGTCTCAGGCGGAAATCGACACGGTTGTCAACACGGTGGCGGGCGGCGCTGCCAACGTGCAGGATATTTATCCGCTGGCACCGCTACAGGAAGG
>NZ_CAWMEB010000177.1:0-305 GCF_963866145.1 Xenorhabdus sp. NBAII XenSa04 | reverse complement strand
TATATTGGTAAACGTGCTGTTACCGAGATTAAACCTGCTGAAATGCTGGCTGTGCTGCGAAAAATGGAGCAACGCGGCGTTTTGGATAAATTGAAAAAAACCAGACAGGCCTGTCGGCAAATTTTCACCTATGCCGTCATTACCGGACGGGCAGAGTTCAATCCCGTTACTGACCTTGCCAGCGCACTTAAAGCCCCCAAGCAAAAACATTTTCCACACCTTTTAGCCGACCAGATGAATGATTTCCTCATCGCCTTGAGTGGTTATAGTGGAAGTCCGGTTACTCAATCAGCAACACGTATGCT
>NZ_CAWMEB010000176.1:223-2096 GCF_963866145.1 Xenorhabdus sp. NBAII XenSa04 | reverse complement strand
GACCCCATTGGGCTGCTGGGCGGGTTGAATCCGTACGGGTATGTGCATAATCCGGCGAAGTGGGTAGATCCGTATGGCCTGACAGGCGGAGTTGGAAATAAAGGGGAGCCTAAAGATACTGTCACTGTGTTCAGGGTTCAAGGGGGAACACCTCCTAATGCAAGCTATCACAGAATAAAAATAGACAACGATGGAAATCCAAAAATACAGGATGCCACTTTAAATATTAGTATTGGTGATACAAAACACGCAGAGCACTTTAAGAAAATTCGAGGGGACGATGCTGAACTTGTTTCATTTGAAATACCTAAATGGTTTGACGATTTCATCAAAGAAAATGCTATCAAACAAAAAGGATATAAGACAAATCCATTAAATCAAGGGAAGTTAGCTCCTAAAATAGTAGATCCGTCAACACCTGGAGACTCATATGAATTACCTCGTGTATGGACTAAATGGTTAGAAGAAAACGCAATTCCAGGCTCTGGAAAAGTAAAAAAATAAATGAGTGAAGGTAATTATATGTTTGAAACACAAAATGATAATGACTCTTTATCCGACGACAATGTTATTGTTGCAATAAAAAATAATAACAATATCGAATGGTATCATGAAGATAGAGAAATTTGGGTGTTAGATTGGCAGAAATGGAGTGCCGACTTTACTAAAAAAGGTTTTGACTGTGCTGAGGATGACCCCAATGATAGATTTGGTATTTTAATTGTTAATGACAATACTAAAGAGAAATTCTTGAAAAAAATCCAACCTTTTAAAATAGATAATTCGAAGTTAGAAATTATTAAAAAAACAATTGAAAAATCATCATGTTGGTGGGATGTCTCTGCATTATTTCCAATCGCATTTATTGATTTTGATTCGAAAAAATTAAGTGCCTGTTATCCATATCCTGGTAATACACCCATAGAAAAATATGTGCCTGATGGTTGGATTGGAGAGTTTGTTGATTTTATGCGCGAATTTGATGAAGACATTTTGCCTAAAAAAGAAAAATATTGGATCATTAATGATGTTGACTATTTAGAAAAACTCTCTTCTTTATCTTAATTAAAAGACGGAAGATCTCTGTGATCTTCCGGTTTTCTTCTTCTGTGGAGTATATCCCGAGATACCAGAATAAATAATACATTAAATTACAAAATAGGATGATTATGTCCACATATAACAACAACTCAATACGAGCATTTTATACGCAACAATCAGTTAGAGTGTATCAGGCTTATTCTTCTACTATTGCTGACAGTGCTATTAAACATAACACGTTCGTTTCTCCCCCTTTTAGCATGACACGTATGACATGGATTAAGCCTTCATTCTTATGGATGATGTATCGTGCTGATTGGGGAAAGAAAGATAGTGGTCAAGAACGTATTTTGGCTATTGATATCACACATGAGGGATTTAGAGAAATTCTTCGGCAGGGCGTTATTAGCCATTATGACCCTGCTTTGTTTAATTCTCAGGAGGAATGGAAAAAAGAAATTCAGCAAAGTGATGTGATTATTCAATGGGATCCTGAACGAGACATTCATTTAAATAAGTTAGAACAGAGAACCATACAAATTGGTCTGCGTAATCAAGCAGTGGAAAATTATATAAACAAATGGATTATCAACATTGAGGATATTACGAATAGGGCACATCAGATTTATGAATTGGTCAAAATGAATAAATTGGATATGGCTTACAATTTGTTGCCAGAAGAAACAATTTATTTGGAATGACCAGTTTTTATACATGAATAAGAAGCCGGAAAGATCCCCATGATCTTCCGGCTTTGTTCTTTTTAAGAGCCGCTCACTCCCTGCCCTTAGCGGCTTGTGTAGTCGCCAAGCAGTTCCCGCATTCTCAGCTT
>NZ_CAWMEB010000176.1:0-171 GCF_963866145.1 Xenorhabdus sp. NBAII XenSa04 | reverse complement strand
CGGCGGCGGGGTTTGAGATTGGCGGCACACTGACCGTTAAGATTATGGACGGTTGTTTAGTGCTTATTCCTGATAGCAACGAGACTTACAGCCTCAAACAGCAATACCAGCGCCAGCGAGAGCAAATCAGTGAAATTAAGCTGAGAATGCGGGAACTGCTTGGCGACTACA
>NZ_CAWMEB010000175.1:0-6963 GCF_963866145.1 Xenorhabdus sp. NBAII XenSa04 | reverse complement strand
TTTGAAAAGGCATTTAGGTTAAATTTAAAGTGTTACCGGGCTTTTGCCCGGTTTTTTTTCATTTGTATACAATATTCTATTTTAGCTTTCAGCGATGGCTTGACGGATGATCATTTTTGCTGCCCAAGTAGTTAAATTTATAATTTCCTCGTTCTCTAAGTTAAAAGTATCTTTCAGTACAACCATAGCCTCTGTACCGTATAACACTGAAAGTAACATAACAATTTTATGTACAGTGTCATCACTAAGCTGATTTTTAAGAGGTTCTAGAGCAAGTGAAAGTGACTCTCTGCGGTTACTTTTTTTTATAAATGATAGATGATTACAATTTTCTTCTTTAGATACCGTTTCTTGCCAACGAAGTTGTGCTATACGTAAAGCATCCCTCATCAATGCTTCATGCTCTTCTATTTGCCCATACCCCCATTTGAACAGTTTTTCAACATTTTCTTCCGCGTCAGAGCCTATTTTGGGTGCAACAAAAGAACCGATAACTTGTTTCACAACATATTCCACAAATTCATTATGGGTTTGAAAATAGCTGCGCAATGTAATCTTTGCATACTCTGCCTCATTGCTAATCTCTTTAGGGGATGGAAACATTTTTTTACTATATAGCTTCAAAGCTGCGTTAGTCATCCTTTCAAGAGTACGGCGTCGGATTGGAGATAGATTTTTTTCATCAAATAGCATTATTCAAATACCTTAAAAGGGTTGGTTGAACATCGATTAAAGCCAAAAATATCATTAATAATAAAAAATATCCTTAAGGATAAAAAATATCTTGCATGGTAGAAAATATTAGCATAGCTTTACATTCGATTTTTCAAAATTTTTCCATGTACACGGAGTTAGTGATATGAGTCGGTTTGTAGGGATCATTGGAACAGCAGACACAAAACTGGAAGAACTTCTTTGGTTGAAATCTTGTTTATGTCTTGCTGGTGTGGATTCAATGATTATAGATGTATCTACCTCAACGCCAGTAGATGATAAACAAAATGAAAAGGTCGATATATCTCCATTCCAGATCGCTGGATACCAACCGGAAGGGAGTGACACAGTTTTTTGTGGTGAACGAGGTAAAGCGATCTCGGCAATGTCTGTTGCTTTGACGAATTTTTTACACAATTCAATCGACGATATCGCTGGTGTAATTGGTATAGGTGGCTCAGGTGGAACAGCATTAATTACGCCTGCTATGCAGAGTTTACCCGTTGGGTTACCAAAAATAATGGTATCAACGATGGCATCAGGAAACGTTGCTGGTTATATCGGTGCCAGTGATATTGCTATGCTCTATACAGTCACTGACCTTTGTGGATTAAACAATATTTCTCGCTCGATATTATCTAATGCTGCAAATATGATGGCTGGTTCTGTCAATTATATGATGCCATTAATCAAAGCAAGCAGACCTAGCTTAGGGTTAACCATGTTTGGTGTTACTACATCATGTATTAATCAGCTTACCGCAGAGCTAGATACCGAATATGACTGTCTGGCTTTCCATGCTACTGGTAACGGTGGAACAAGTATGGAGAAATTAGCCAGTGATGGTGAGTTACTTGGTGTCTTAGATATTACGCTAACAGAAATTGCGGATCTGCTATTTGATGGTGTTTTGAGTTGTCCTGATACTCGCTTAGATATCATCGCCGAAAAAAATATTCCGTGGGTAGGTAGTGCTGGTGCACTGGATATGATTAATTTTGGTTCAAAAGAAACAATACCAGAACGTTACAGAAATCGGACGTTTATCGAGCATAATGCGCAGGTAACGTTGATGCGAACCACACCTGAAGAAAACTATCAACTTGGAGTCTGGATAGGAAATAAGCTCAACAAATGTAATGGGCCAATTCGTTTCATTATTCCAGAAGGTGGATTTTCTGCGCTGGATTGCCCTGAACAGCCTTTCTATTTACCGGCTGCAACGCAGGCGTTCAGTGATGGGTTAGAAAAAACGGTGAATCAAACTGAACAGAGGAAAATCATAAAAACACCTTCCCATATTAATTCACCGCAGTTTTGCTCTCTTGTTAAACAGCATTTTGAAGAAGTAATGCAACATCAGGGAATTTTTAATGATGCAGTATGATCATATTATTAAAACAATTAAGAAAAAAATTGAATGTAGTGAACTTATTATCGGAGCAGGAGCAGGTACTGGTCTTTCTGCCCGTAGTGAGGAAATAGGAGGTGTAGACCTTATCATTGTTTATAATTCAGGGCGTTACAGAATGGCGGGCAGAGGCTCATTAGCCGGATTAATGCCATACGGTAATGCTAACCAAATTGTCAAAGAAATGGGAAACGAAATATTACCTGTAGTTAAAAAAACTCCTGTATTGGCTGGGGTTTGTGGAACTGACCCATTTTGTAATATTTCTCTTTTTCTTGATGAACTTAAAGCTCTGGGTTTTTCAGGTATTCAGAATTTTCCAACAGTGGGGCTTATTGACGGAAAATTTAGACAGCACTTGGAAGAAACAGATATGGGCTATGGACTGGAAGTCGAACTTATTCGTCTGGCACATGAAAAAGGGATGTTAACTACTCCTTATGTTTTTGGCCCGGACGATGCAGTTGCAATGACAAAAGCAGGTGCTGATATTATCGTTGTGCATTTGGGACTAACAATTGGTGGTGATATTGGTGCTTGTACTTCATGTGATTTGGAAACCAGTATATCTCTGATCAACACTTGTGCTTCGGCGGCTAAGGCTATCCGAGATGACATAATAGTTCTGTGTCATGGAGGACCTATTTCGGAACCTAAAGATGTTGCGTATGTTTTGGACTCGTGTCCTGACTGCCACGGATTTTATGGAGCTAGCTCTATAGAGCGATTGCCAACAGAAATGGCTATTAAAGATAGGGTGCAAAATCTTAAAAAGTTAAACAGAAATAATAGAATTTTTGTTCAACAAAATCAATAGTATTGATGTTTTTTTGAACAAAAAAATGACGTTCTGGGGAGAATATCATTATCAATAGCTGCTATGTGGTGTGGAGAATTAAAATAATAGGCCGGACGTTAAGTCCGATCTATTGTTTTATCTCTATTAAATTAATAATTAGGAGTTTTTTAATTTAGACTCATCATATGAAATTAAAATATACTTATAAAGTATATGTTTTTTATTTAAATAATATCGATTGTTATAATTTTTGTAATAATTAAAAGCTATAACTATATGTCTTTAGACCGTATAAAATCTAGGTTTATAAAGACTTTGAACGACATCTGGTTAATAAAAAAATATTAGCATTTAATATGGCTAATTATTTATCATAGTAGGATTTTATCGCCAAAGTTGATGATAATTTATCTTTTCTAAAGAATGGGATATGACAAATAGCCTCAAAAATGTTTTGAGTGGAAGGGGCATTTAGCTACTACATAAGTAGAAAGGACAATATGAAAATTAAAACATCAGAACTTACAGGTCGTGCATTGGACTGGGCTGTGGCTGTCGCAATTGGTGCTACAGAAAAAACTCTACCTAGTGGAAGGAAATGGATGAAATTATCTGATAGTGATTATTATGTTTCCAATCACGGCTTGTATAATTTTGATCCATCTACAGATTGGGCGCAATGTGGTCAATTGATTGAAAAATATGACATATATCCATCTAGATTCTACGAGTGTTCGGAAAAAAATCTCAAAAAATATCAGGCAGGAACAGGCTTAGCATGTATGCGTGGCGAAACCCAAAAAATCGCAGTTTGCCGTGCTGTGGTTGCCACTGAATTAGGTCGTGAGATTGATATTCCTGATGAACTGATAGAAAGAGATATAGCTAACTATGCAATAAATTAGCCGAATGCTGACTTGTAATCGGTGTGGGTATAATATTTTCGATATGGGTTTAAAAAATATTGTTATTACTTTATAAAAAAATAAAAAATATTTCAGGGTGATTCTGAAGCCTTAGATATGAGAATTAGGATGGCTAGAAAATTTTTCCATTTTCATCAAAAGTTCGTTCAAAGGTATTCGGCTATTTAAATGTCATGATAGAATTTAAGTACATTTAAATAACCTGTATTTTCGGATTAACACCATTTAAACGGCATGTACTAACTAAGGCGTAGGTATGATAGAAAATAATATTCTTCTAGATGAAAGAATGATTAACCTTGCTTTAAATGAAAATTACATAGAAAAATTCGTTTTGTTTAGTAATAAACAAAAAAATTACTATGATGGTTTTTCAATGGATAAAAAAGGTGAGTTTTATCCTTTCGTTTATATCGGAAATGGAAAAAATTTGATTTTATCAAATCAGTATCGCTGCCCATATGGTCAAATAGGTGATTTGTTGTGGGTTCGTGAAAATTGGAGTCCAGTTATTTCTCGTAATTGCATATTGGATGTACATGACTACAAAAAAATCCATATTGAATACCAAGCTGGTGGGGGGGCATATTATCCCAATTCTAAAGATATTCCTGAAAATTGGACATTTGATGAGTCATCTCACAGTGAGTATCTTTCTGCCAGTGATATGCCATACTGGGCATCTCGTATAACATTAGAGATTGTAAGTATTAAACTTATACGATTAAAAGATATCATGACAATAAAAGAGGCTTTTTATCGTGGGCTAATTAACAACGAAACTTTGTGTCTTATTAAAGAAAAATATAAATCATGTGATTTAAATAACTTATCTGAATTTTGGAAGGGAGTGATTGAAAATATAAATCCATTTGTTTGGCATGTTAAATTTCAGAGGGTTAGGTAATAATTTTAACACATAGATTATCTTTGAGTAAGTTTAGCTAAAAATAAAATTATTTATATGTGTGATTTATAAAAATCCAAATTGTGAGTTTTTTTACATTTATGTAATCAACTTTAAAAAGGTAAAATCATGGATACATCAGTTAATATAGAAATAAACAGAGAAAAAGCACTGGAAATTGAGTTAAAAGAACTGCCAAATGGCACTTCACCAGAAGAAATCACTAATGATTTATTAGAAGGATGGCTTACTGATAGAGTAGTAAAATCTCTTGAACTAGCCGGGTTTGACGAGGCCACTGTAACAGTTAGCTTAATTTAATAAACTATAAATAAAGTCAAGGGCAACAAGGAAGTAGCCTTTTAGTTATTGAATAAATATATATTGGTTAATTCTGATTAAAAACTCAATTATTTTCCCCTTACTGACTTCGGACCACCTTATCTCGATGTTAAAATTTTTATATTAACAGTTGAGGTGTTCTGGTTATGGGTATCCGTTGAAGTGAACCATAATATAAAACAAGAAAACTCGGGGGCGATAATAATCATGAAAAACGACACATATTTTAAATGACAGAGGGCTTTATATAAAAAACATAGTTTGATGGCAACGGTTTGTTTACCGCTGATTATATTGGCTGCTTTATTCCCTTGTACCAAGAATATTGCATATTTAACCTCACTGGGGTTTGCTACTGCTCTTTTTATGGCCTCTACTCTGGGTATATTTTACCTTGCCATTTTATTTAGAGCGATTAAGACCGATCATATTAAGAAAATACTTACTAATTATCATGATGATGAGGATGTTTTTAATTATATCAGCAGTAATATCACCAGACTAGCTACTCGATACCCAGATAAATTTACAACATATAGGGACTAATCATGCGAACACATTTTTCCGTAAAAAACCTGATCGTCTTCCGTTTATCTCGAAATATTGATCTCTCTAAACTGGATGAACAGGCAGGGCATTTTAAATTTACTTCATGTGGAGCACAGGATATAGCAAAAAGTGGGTGGATTTCACCTATGGGAGATGAGTTCGAAAGTCTGACTCATCAGGCTGCTGGTACAATCCTGCTTTGTATGAAAAGCGAGAAAAAAAATATCCCTTCATCAATTATCAAAGAAAAGTTGAATGAAAAAGTTGTCAAACTGGAGGCAGAACAACTACGCAAACTAAAGCGCACTGAAATAGCAACTCTAAAAGACGACATTTTGTATGAGCTTCTGCCAATTACCCTGCCGAAAGCGAACCGAACCTATATCTGGATCGATACGCAGGCCAGCCTCATCATCGTTGATGCCAGCAGCGCCCGTAAAGCTGAAGACGTTACTGCATTACTGCGTAAAACCATCGGCTCTTTACCTATCGTTCCACTAACAATAAAAAAACCGGTTGAACTGACACTTACTGAGTGGGTTCGCTCCGGAAACCTACCAGCCAATTTTATGTTCGGTAATGATGTTACTCTGAAAGCGCTTCTTGAAGAAGGTGGTACAGTGTCAGTTCACAATCAAGAACTAATTTGTGATGAGATTGCGGGTCATATTGAAACAGGTAAAGTCGTGACAAAATTGGCGTTGAATTGGCAGGAGCGTATCAGTTTCATACTTAATGATGATGTCTCCATTGGACGTATTCGCTTCAATGAGACTCTGAAAGAGCAAAACGACGATATTGATAACGACGATTTTCCGCAGCGTTTCGATGCAGATTTTGTTCTCTATACCGGCGAGTTAATGGCTCTTATCAATACAATGATTATGGATCTCGGTGGCGAAGCTGAACGCAAGTCAGACCATGATGGAGAGGGGGCAGGAGAAGCAAAAACATAAATATGATGGTCACCGGGCGGATACGATTGCTGAAGATATAGACCGTATTAGCCCATTATTAATTAATGGCAGCATTTGATCTGATGTCATTATTACGGTGCTGAGCGGACAATAATACAAAAATTATTTTATTGTCTGCTTTGTTTTTTATTGGTAGTGTTACCGCAAAACAAAATTTCCGAGATTGAACGATAGTCACCGAAAACAGTTTCTTTATTCACTATCCATATACTATATGAATAAATTTAGAGGTATTTTAAATTGAGAGGGCCATACCTATGCTCAGATGGACACCTGAACAGGCTGAAGAATATGCAAAACATATCGGTATTTGGAGAGCATAAAATCTATGGTTCCCC
>NZ_CAWMEB010000174.1:0-1356 GCF_963866145.1 Xenorhabdus sp. NBAII XenSa04 | reverse complement strand
CAAAACACGCTTCCAATGTCTTGTTTTTACATGACTTTCTTTGTCGGGTTTTGAAGGCATTCCGGCATAAATAATCCTTGGCTTTTTCCAGCCAAAAACAGGTTTCCGACCATGCCCTTTGTAGCAGGTTTTCAATTATTGGCCGCAACCAGATATCCGTATTTTGCGCCGCTTTAAGTAAGGAAACCTCCGGAAATAATCGTCTTGCCATTGTCCGTCTGACCAGTAAGGTGAGCAGACTTGACCAGATAAGTCCGGTGACTAACGAGTCTTTCCGGGTGGCAAAACCTTGCCAGTTTGTGTGGGATTTCAACTCCTTAAATAACAGCTCGACCTGCCATCGACAGCGATAAATATCCATCACATCATTAGGTGTAAATTCTTCCGCTGGTAAATTCGTCAGCCAAATACAAAACCGTTTTTCCTCCTTAAGCCAACGGCGGATAATGCGAAATTCATAACCGTTACGCTGACAATGCAAATCTAACACTTCAGAGCGGTGAATTCTGCGCGTGACCGTTTTTAACCTTTTTCCTGCCAGTTTAGGTAACAATTTTCCTTGTCCATTGTGGGCGGCGACAATCAGGGGATTGAGGGATTTTTTCCCTCTGACAATAAATGAAGCATCTGAATGCGAGAGTTGTTCAAAATAGTCAAAATCAGGATACCCCGCATCAGCAAGCAGAAGTTGTCCCTTCAATTCGGCCGGAGCAGGCAAATAAGCGCGTTCCGCTGCGGTATCTGCTGTGACGGTCATTGCTGTTGGTGTTTGACTGAATAATGACATGGTTATATGACATTCAACGGCGGCAGCGGTTGTTTTGAAGCGATAAGGAAAGACTTCAGCGAGAGCAGGATGAACCTGAAATGAGCTGCCATCTTGTAAAATAACATTTTGGAATTTAGCTAATTTTTGGGGTATCGCTACTTGTTTTTCAACCCACTGAGCCATAAAAAATCGGACGATGATTTTAATAAACGCCTCAAAAGCCGGTTTGCGTAATTGATTATAAAAAGGCCGGTAACTGACTTGCTGGGTGTCGGGGCATAGGCCGTTATACTTCTGATGTAATTGGGCAATGGCGTTAATTTTACCGGTACTGAGTGCAGAAATCAGACTGAGGATCAACGTGCGTGGCTCAATATTTCTGACACGTTGGGTGAACCCACAGCCAAAGGCTATTTTATTCAAAGAAACGTCACTGAATAATTGCATTAACTGGTGTTTTATAGCAATAATCGTCATAGGCTTCATCCGTGGTTTTTGATATTTGTTTGGCGACGATAATCAGATCATAAATGAAGCCTTTTTTCTATCTAAAATATACGGTTACTGCTTAAGATCCTGTATATGAT
>NZ_CAWMEB010000173.1:0-462 GCF_963866145.1 Xenorhabdus sp. NBAII XenSa04 | reverse complement strand
ACAGTTAATTCATTACGAACTAACACAGTTTAATTCTTTGAGCGTCAAACTTTTAATTGAAGAGTTTGATCATGGCTCAGATTGAACGCTGGCGGCAGGCCTAACACATGCAAGTCGGGCGGCAGCGGGGGAAAGCGTGCTTTCCTGCCGGCGAGCGGCGGACGGGTGAGTAATGTCTGGGGATCTGCCCGATGGAGGGGGATAACCACTGGAAACGGTGGCTAATACCGCATGAACTCTGAGGAGCAAGGTGGGGGACCTTCGGGCCTCACGCCATCGGATGAACCCAGATGGGATTAGCTAGTAGGTGGGGTAACGGCTCACCTAGGCGACGATCCCTAGCTGGTCTGAGAGGATGACCAGCCACACTGGGACTGAGACACGGCCCAGACTCCTACGGGAGGCAGCAGTGGGGAATATTGCACAATGGGCGCAAGCCTGATCCAGCCACGCCGCGTGTGT
>NZ_CAWMEB010000172.1:0-521 GCF_963866145.1 Xenorhabdus sp. NBAII XenSa04 | reverse complement strand
GGGGCAGGGAGTGCCCGGCGGTCAAGTTTGCCATTAGGGGTTAGCGGAAATGCTTCCAGTACCACATAGGCACTGGGCAGCATATAGCCCGCAAGATGTTGCGCCAGTTGTCGGCGCAGTTCAGCCGGCACCAGTTTAACCCCCGTCTGTGGCAGGAGATAAGCCACTAGCTGTTTTTGCCCCCCGGTTTTATCAGATATCGTTTCATGTAGGTGTTCACGTAAGCCTTCATGTAAGTCTTCACGCAGAAGAACCACTGCTTCACGCACACCGTGACACTGTAACAATCTGGCTTCAATTTCCCCCAACTCAATACGGAAACCGCGCAGTTTAACCTGAAAATCATTACGGCCGAGGTATTCGATATTGCCGTCAGGTAACCAACGGCCGAGGTCACCGGTTTTGTACATGCGCGCATCGGTATCCGTAGAGAACGGATCAGGCAGGAAACGTTCGGCCGTCAGTTCGGGGCGGTTCAGATAACCGCGGGCCACACCTGCCCCGGCAATATAAATTTCGCC
>NZ_CAWMEB010000171.1:0-209 GCF_963866145.1 Xenorhabdus sp. NBAII XenSa04 | reverse complement strand
CCCAGTTGCCGGCTGGCAGTTTTTGAATTCAGGTCATTGCCAAAGTAGGTAATCTGAGCTAACCCGTCCAAATAAAATTGATTATTGCCGTACCACGTGCTTGTTGTGCCTATTGTGTAACCCTGCGCACGAATGTTACCTGCACCATGCACAGAGCCTGCATCAGCATTAATATTCGAATATTGCAGGAAAACACCGCCTGCCGCTGA
>NZ_CAWMEB010000170.1:0-2646 GCF_963866145.1 Xenorhabdus sp. NBAII XenSa04 | reverse complement strand
CCATCGGAAATAATATGGTGCTGTGTCAGCAAAAACTGATAGTCGTCATCCGCCAGCCGGATAAGCATCGTTCGAACAAGCGGGCCCTGGCTGAGATCAAATGGCGCAGATACCTCCTCAATACGCAATCGTTCCAATGCTGTTTCGGCATCCGGGCACTCACGCAGGTCATGATGAACCAACGGCAGTCCGCGGTCTGCCGCCAGCAGGTGGACCTGAGGCTGACCGTCAACAGAAACAAAGACCGAGCGCAAGGCTTCATGACGAACAAATAACACATTCAGTGCCTGCTGCCAGGCTGCAATATCCAGTTGCCCACGCAAATGCCACACGAGTGGCATATGATAGCGTTCACTGACACCTTTAAATTGTGTCAGGAACCACAAGCGCTCTTGAACGAATGACAGTGGTAGCCCCCCTTCGCGGGAGAGAGGCAGAATGGGGGGCAATGTGTTTTGTTGTTCAAACCGGGTATAAAGTTTTTCAGCCAGAGCCGCCAAAGACGGGGAGCTAAACAGTTCACTCAGTGGCAATTCTATCCCTAAAGCTGCTATTCGATTCATTACCTGCATTACCAGCAATGAATGGCCGCCCAATGCAATAAAATTATCATGTCGGCTAATCTGTTCAATCCCTAAGACTTCCCGCCAAATCGCCGCCAACGCAATTTCCATTTCCCCTTGTGGGGCTGCATAAATCTGCCGGACAAAGGCGTCGCCGTCCGGGGCAGGCAAAGCCCGGCGATCCAGTTTGCCATTCGGAGTCTGCGGGAAGCTGTCCAGACACACAAAAGCCGCCGGCACCATATAATCCGGTAACACCGCGCTTAGGTGGGTACGCAGATTGTTAACCAGCGTTTTATCGGCTTCTGCTATCCCCGTTTCCGCCACGATATAGGCTACCAGCCGTTTACCCTGCCCGTCATCCCGTGCCAGCACGACTGCTTCCTGCACCGCCGGGTATTCCAGCAAGCGGGTTTCAATTTCCCCCGGTTCAATACGGAAACCGCGAATTTTTACCTGCTGGTCATTACGGCCGAGGAATTCCAGATTGCCGTCTGGCCGATAACACGCCATATCCCCGGTGCGGTACATGCGCGCCTCCGGTACGGGGCTAAAGGGATCGGGAATAAACCGTTCTTCACTTAAAATTAGCTGATTCAGATACCCCCGTGCCACTCCTACACCACCAATATAGATTTCTCCCACACCACCTAATGGCACTGGTTGCCCGTGGCTGTCCAGCAAGTAAATACGGGTATTGCTGAGTGGCCGGCCGATAGCTCGGTCATCGTCGGGGGAGAAGATTTCTTGACAGGTGGCGGTCACGGTATTTTCTGTCGGACCATAAGCATTTAATAACCGGGGACGGTGACCCGCCTGGGAAAACCAGTCCTGAAGGGCTTTTTTCTGGACGGCCTCGCTACCAATAATCATCAGTCTGAGCACGTCAGGCAGCGGTAATCCTTTATCTCTGCCCGCCAGTTCAGACCAGAATAACGTGGGCAGGAACAGTACCGTGATTCGTTTTTCCCGGACTAAGGTAATAAATTCCAGCATGGATGTCAGCCAGCTATCATCGCGGATCACCAGCGTGGCACCATGACATAATGCTGAGAAACACTCCTCGACAGCGATATCAAAGGCAAACGCCGCAAACTGCAACACCCGATCCTGCGCCGTCACACCATACAATTCATTGACGCCCAACGTGCGTTGATAGATCGCCTGATGTTCCACCATCACCCCTTTTGGCTGCCCGGTAGAGCCGGAGGTGTAAATCACATAGGCCAGATGCTGCGGCGTTAACACCGAAACCTGCGGGTTACTGTCCGGTTGATCCGGCGGCACCGTCGGGTCAAGAACGGTCAACTCAGCCAGCACTTTGTCACCTAAAATAGACTGCCCGGCCCTATCCGCTAATATCACCGATGGCGCACTGTCACTCAGGATATACGCCAGCCGCTCTGCCGGATAGGTTGTGTCGAGTGGCACATAGGCCCCACCGGCTTTCAGTACGGCCAAGAAGGACACTACCATGACCGGTGAGCGTGCCACACAAATCGCGACCCGTTGCTCCGGCTCTACCCCTGACTCAATCAACTGATATGCCAGCCGGTTAGCCCAGGCATTTAATTCGGCGTAATTGAGCGTTTGTCCCTGATACTCCAGTGCCATGACCTGCGGGGTTTTTGCCACCTGCTGTTCAAACAGTTGGTGGATACACAATATTTCAGGATAAGTGGTTTCTGCCGCGTTCCAGATGCCTAACAATAAAGTCTTCTCCGCTTGCGGCAGAATGTCCAATGCCCGCACGGGCTTAGTTGGTGTGTTCTCCAGCGCCTCCACCAGACTTTCCAGCGCCTGCTGCATATAGCCCCATATCCGCTCCGGCTCAAACGGCGGCACCACACTTGCCGTCAATCCCAACGCGTCACCAAAATCCTCCACCGACAGCCCAAAGGGGTAATTGGTGCGTTCTTTGCCATCTAAAAATTCAATGCCTGCCAATGTGTCATCCGACAGCGTTGAAAGACTATTGTGCGGATAATTGATATGCCGGTAATTGAGCAGGGCGCTAAAAAGCGGCGTACCACGTTCAACACCGCTACACTGCTGGGCCAGCACCAGTGACGCATGCTCATGG
>NZ_CAWMEB010000169.1:0-1268 GCF_963866145.1 Xenorhabdus sp. NBAII XenSa04 | reverse complement strand
TTTCTTGTCAGAAGTGACGGGGGAAGCGGCCATGCTGCCGGTTAACACACCGGAACTGACACCGGGAAAAGTGGTCAACCGCTCACTGCAATTGCCGGGCATGGGTGCGTTATTTCTGATTGGTGATGACGCTGATTCACGTCGGTGGTTGAGCCAGAATACAACACGACTGAAGACACTGCACGCTGTTGGACTGGTCGTCAATGTCAGTGAAATGGCAGGCTTACAGTCACTGCGGGCATTAGCGCCGGATGTCTTGTTATCGCCTGCTTCCGGTTCGGAATTGGCTCGCCGTTTGCAACTGCGACATTATCCGGTGTTAATCACCGAAACTGCGCTCTCTCAGTAGTTATCACCATGGGCCGCCGTTATGTTGTTGAAGCCCTGTTACGTCCTGCCGTCGAGCTGAATACTGCGGTGGTCTCAGCCGTTGCTGCGTTTGTCTGCATCCGGGCACCCTGGGCTATCGCACTGGCCCCCTCAGTCAGTTATGTCATGGCAGGCGGTTTTGCGGTATTAGCGATAATACGCATGTGGCAGGGTATTCAGGTCCTCCGCTATCGCCGAAACCTGCGTCGCTTGCCGCGTTATCAGATGAGCACAAAACACATTCCCGTCAGCCATCAACGTTTGTTTCTGGGTCGGGGCTTTCGCTGGCAGCAGAAGCATACCCAGCGTTTGCAGGATACGCGGCGGCCGGAAGTTGAGCGATTTGTGCAGCCGTCTCAGATATATCAGCTTGCCCGTTTACTGGAGCACCGAACGGAATACCGTTGGCCGGCATTGTCAGCTTTGTTGCGCAACGATTCCCCGTTCAATCCGGTGCGACCACTGCCACCGGTTGGCGGCAATCCCATGATCCACGGTATTGAGCCACAGGAAGCGGAGGTGTTTATGGATTTGCGTGAGCGGGTCGGGCATACGCTGATAATGGGAACAACGCGCGTAGGGAAAACCCGGCTGGCTGAGTTACTGATAACGCAGGATATCCGGCGCGGTGAAGTGGTGATTGTCTTTGATCCCAAAGGGGATGCTGATCTGTTAAGACGCATCTGGGCAGAAGCGCACCGGGCAGGTCGGGGCAATGAACTTTCCCTCTTTCATCTGGGCTGGCCGGAAATCTCAGCGCGTTATAATGCGGTCGGGCGGTTTGGCCGGGTATCGGAAGTGGCTTCCCGTCTGGCGGGGCAGCTCAGTGGTGAGGGCAACAGTGCCGCGTTCCGTGAATTTGCCTGGCGGTTTGTCAATATTGTCGCCCGTGCTTTAGT
>NZ_CAWMEB010000168.1:0-24867 GCF_963866145.1 Xenorhabdus sp. NBAII XenSa04 | reverse complement strand
TGTCTCCTGTGATCTGACTTCCGATAAAATCGAATGAATGAAACAGGATACAGCAGGAATATTTATCTATTCTAGCATGAAGAAAAATTCAGCAGTAAATTTGTGATTAATATCTGTTCTTAAATAAAATCAGAATATTACATCGTTTAAATTTTTGGTAATACCAAATCAGGCTGATACCTTATTTTACTGTCTCCTATTATCCGGCTTTTATTTACCTGCCAGAGATACCCCCTAAAAATCTTTTTCACCCTCTCAGTTATGCACCCTCTGCACATTCTTCTCAAAGCCTTGCTACCTCTGGGTTTGTCGTAATTAATAGGATATTCATTGACTGTGTTCCCTGTTCACCCCTTTTTTATCCTAATGAAGAGAATGTATATTTGATGTATAGCTAAAAAATAACTATACATCTATTATTTTCTTTTAAATACAGACAGATATTTAAAATAATGTATGGAATGCAGACTTAATCCAAAAAAGTTTATAGTGGGGATTTAAAGCCCCGGCATTCAGGCAATGACGGCAACCACTCTTCGGCTTCTTCCGACAACTCAACATTATAAGAATAACCTTTCTTGGTTCGTATTTTCCGATACTCCTTTTTGTACTCCAGCATAATTTTAGGCAACGATTCGCCGAACTTGGTCAGTGTTAACGGGCGTTCAAAGCCGTGCGCTTCCATAAAAGAAAGATAAGCATGATACAGATACAACCCCGGCGCTCGTGGGCTAATGTTCTTAGTGCCCATCTTCATCCCAGTTGCATCATTGACAGCGACCAGATAACCGCAAAAGCGATACAACGGATCGGAATTGCTTTTCACCGTTAACGCTTCGTTGGAATCGCGTTGCGTCTGTAGCAGTTTTTTAGCTTTGTTCTGGTCGGCAAATTCGTTTAATAAATGGCGGATAATAACGGGCAGTTCCCGACTGATTTTCTCCGGCAAGTGTGGATCTTTTTCTGACTCTTTGACCGGAATGTTAAACGGGAATATCACCCGCCGCCGTGCAATACCGCCATTGCGCTCTGTAAAACTCATGGGTTCGTTATTGGTGGCTAACACCACGGCTTTGATGATGGTAGAAAATTGCTTCTCGTATTTTCCGTCAACTTCAATCAGGTCCCCACCTGTAATGGCCTTGATGCCTGCCCCTTCACCGACATATTTAACCTGATCGGGCAGCGTAATCAGGCTCTTCCCGACAAACTGATAACGGCCTCTCGCCTCATCCAGTGCCCGCATATTTCCACTGGCCGTATTGTGCTCTCCTGCCAATAAAGTGGCGATATAGGTAAAGATACTTTTACCGCTGCCACCTTCACCCGTCACTTCAATAAATAACTGCCAGTCGTAACGGTTTGCCAAGATCATAAACAGAGCTGCTTTAATGCGATTCATCTTGTTTTCATTACTTCCCGCCGCATGGGATAACCAGCGATAAAAATCTGGGGCATGGTCTGGTAAATTTTCACCGACAGCAGGCGGGGTGAATGCAATACCGTTATGATTCATTAACCAATGTTCCGGCTGGTGCAAGGTAAACTGTTGAGCTGATAAATCATACACACCATTGCGGAATCCGATTAAATCCCGCCGTTGTTCGCCGATAACCGGCACTTGTAATTTCATGGCATAGATAGCGTTATTGATCCCGTTCGGGCTGTAAGGGGTTTCGTGCTGGTCAAAAATTGCCACCATTGCACGGCGCAGCTCATTATCCGACACGGTTTCCCATGTTGTACCGTTATAGTGGTAAACCATTTCGCTATCAGGATTAACCGCCACTTTCCCGTAACGTTCAACCAATAGTGCCCCGCGCTGACTGGCTGCCATTTGTGCTAGATTGTTATTGGTCTTTTTGGGCTTCGTTTCGTGAATAACTACAGCTTCTGCTTCCATGAGTTTTTTCTCCCCAACCTGATATAACCCGTTGCTAAATGCCTGCTTTGCTGCCTCAATACCGTGGTGCTGGCGATAGTCGTCCCAATCGACTTTTAATGCCGTTGGCGGTAGTGCTACCCAGCCATTAATCGCTGTAGCGGCTTTCTCTGCCGCTATCTTGCCAACATTCTTTTTTAGTCTGCCGTTTTTGTCCCGCTCTCCCGGTTCGTGCCAATCGTTATCAGCAGCAAGAATAATTTTCGCATCTGGCCACTGGGTTCTGACCTGTTCGGCAATGGTGAACAAATTGCTTTCATCAATGGCTGCCAATACCACGCCCTCATGTAACTGGCTGACCGTTAACGCTGTGGCGTAACCTTCGGTGATGATGAAAGTGTCTGGTGTTCCGGTAATCTCTGAAACGGGAATAAAACTACCTTTCTTCTGCGTGCCTGTAACAAGGCGTTTTTCACCGTTCGGCTTGATGGTCTGTGCGCCTGTGATCGTGCCGTCCAGCGTTTGAACCACCAGTAATAAAGAGCCATCTTTCAATAACCGCTGATTGAGGCATTGCAGCCCCTTTTTAGTCAGATACTGAGATTCACCCATGACAGAAGTTGCAACCAGCGCAGCGATGCGTTCTGTAATCGGTTTTACTGTTCGGAACTGCTCTTTAGCGGGTTTGGGTTCAGGCAAGGAAAGTGCCAGCACATCAGCTACCAACTTAGCGGCGGCAAAAATAGTGATCCCGTTGGTTCTTGCGACTAAATCCAGCCCATCACCATAATTAGGTTCATCGCACTGGCGGCAGTGCCAATCACCGTTATGGTTATCATCAATAAAATGAAAGCGGTCAGTACCGCCGCAAATCGGGCAAGCGCCGTGTTTGCCTTTTGCCGGAACATCAACACCACAAGCAGGCAACAGGCTTTGCCAGTGATTGATGGCTGATGTTTTCACTGTTCGAATCACATCTAACGGGCGGCTGTTCTGATTATTATTTCCCTGACTCATGATCACTCATCCTCGCCATTAACCGCTGCATAGAGCGAATAGTAAACTTCCTGATTAATATCACAGGCTAGCGACAGCAAATCGTGTAACTCTTCCGAACAGTGTTGGCTGGCCTGTTCAAGAATGACCTCATATAAAGAGGTACATAAACCCGCACGAAATGAAGCCTGACCTAATGGATCGGATTTTCTGTATACAATGCAATTAACTAATTTATTCACTGGATTCTGTGGGGCATATTTCGACAGGTCGCGATAAACCTCCTGATGAATGCCGTGTGCCAATGCAATCAGGTTATTTAAATTGATTTCACAGCGTTCATCTTTGGCTTTTTGGGTAATGAATGTGAAAAGTGAAATACCCAGACCAGCACGATATAGCGCCTGTTTCAGTGAGATAGGGTTATTACTCATGGTATGCCCCCTGAACGGAGGTCAAGCACATAGGGCAGATTTTAGGCAAACAGACTTTGCCCTTTCTGGTTAGAAAGGTATATTGATACATAGCTACCTCGATACTGTTATTATCGTTGGTTGTTAGCCCTCGTTCAGTGTTGGTAGCACTGTTCGGGGGCGTTGATTTTATAGGTTTCACCATGTTAAGGTGACCACCTATTAAAGATAAAGCTAATTCAATAGGTGGTCACTTGTCAACAGTAAAACGAGACAAAAGCCCGAAAGGTGATGGGCAATCCCCACAATTTAGAATGCGTATAACTCCAGAACTGAAAGAACAGTTTGAAGATGCAGCCCTAAAATCAGGAATGAGCCTAGCTAACTGGCTTAAAACTTTGGGACGTAACGAACTAGAACGGTTAGGAATTAAACCCAAAGGCTGAGCTGAATAAATTTTATTAATTCGGTTCATAGGTCTTTTATCCTAAAAATTAATTATTTCGAAGGTGACTTTTGCAATGTCACCTTTTATTTTTTTTATTAGGCTGTCTGAACACGGCGAGTTGAAACCAAATAACCATCAAGATCTGATTTTAAATAAATAACTTTACGGCCTACCTTATGATATGGAATTTTTTCTTTTCCTGTATACGCCCAATTAGCCAGCGTTTGTGCAGTGACACCAAGATAAACCGCGGCTTCTGCTCTGGTGAATTTTTCTAAGGTTGTTGCGGAAGGATGTATTCTCATTTTTAGCACCATATATTATTAATTATCAGTAGTGATAGATTATTTATAAATAGCCATTAAAAATAGTAAACTGCCTTGTATAACGTTTTATACAGAAAGACGGAAATTTATACCTCATTATAGGTATGTAGTGATGTAATCAGACAAATATTAAATTCAATTTATTCGAACTCAATTAAACAAGCAGATAGCATCACGTTATTAATTTCTTACTTTAGGTCTTTTTCAAGTTGTATTAGCTTTCTTTTCTTCATAATCCATTTTTGCATTTTCCTATTCAGATAATTGAAAAAGAATTCTTCGTTTATCGTCATCACTCATTCCAGACAGAATAGAAATAATTTTTTGATCTAATGCCTTTTTATTCTCTACCATGCCAGCATGTTCCAGTATCGCCTGTTCTATTCTTTTAGCTGGCTCCTGCAATTCATCAGCACCAAAATGTAAATAACCCTGAGTAACATCAGCACTACGTAATGTTCTGTGATTCATTAAGCGCTTCAAAATATAGTTACCCACTCCCACTAATTCGGCGACTGTACCAAATGTGCGGCGGGCATCGTGCCATTTGAATGGTATTGGTTGAAGCATATCTAAATTAGGTTCAGGGACGGTAGCTGCGCTAATACGATCAATGACATGGCGACATTCTTTGATAACACCTCTCAGACCGGGAAAAACAAAATCCTGTTCTCCCTGTTTCATTATCAAACGCCGACGAAACAAGTTCCTTAAGGTATCAGTAATAGGAAGTTCAAGCGGATCGCCATTTTTGGTTGTTTCTATCCAGAAATAGTGCCCTCCCATATTCACACGATCCCAAGTAAGGTTGAATATCTCCGATTTACGTAATCCGGTAAACATAGCCATTTCCACCGCATCACATGCAGCGACTGCAACATCATCTCTTCCATTTTCGGCTTTATCCCGAACAGTGGCCACAGCACTTAACCAGCGTGCAAGTTCATGTGTTCGGATACGATCAGTTTTTCTTACCGTGCCATGCCATTTACGTTTTGTGCTCAAAACGGCGGTAGGCGGATCAGGGAGTAAAACCCTTTCTTCTTCATCTCGATAATGGTCATGGGCAAAACGATAAACGGCTCTTAACGACCTAGCCCATAAATCAGCCTGTGCGTTACTGCCAGTTCCAACACCCGCACGTAACGTTGCTTTGTCAGCACCAAACCAAACAGTACCCTCAGTGATTGCTTTATGCCTGAGTTCGACACGTTCCCTGCTTATTGATGCTAGCGGTTGTTGCAACCAATCACCGGAAAAATTCTTTAATATGGAGCGATATTGATTGGCAGTAGTGAGTTTTAATCTATGCCCTCTGTTAGAAATATAGGTGTCTAAAGCCTCGGATAATGTTACTACTGCTTTTTCATTGATACGCTTAACAACATTGGGGTTCTGGCCTGTAGTGGCTACTTCACCAAGAACCTCAAGCGCCTTTACCCTAGCATTATCAATAGATAAATCAGGAAATCGCCCTAATGTGGCACGGATAAACTTTCCTTTTCTCTTTCTGGAAATACAGAAACTTTTAACTCCAGTCGTACCGATACGAATACGTAACCCGTTTACCACTGTATCACCATACTCAACTTGCCCACGTTCTGCGGGTGGCAGGCTTTCTAGTTTAGCTTTCGTGAATTTGAAAGTTTCCACATCTCCCCTCTATATTAAAAAAGTAAGAATCAACTTTTCTATTGTTACCAAACGATTAGGGTATCCTGTGAATCGCTTGCAGACGCTAGGATACTTATAGGATACCGTAGGCAAGTATTTTAGGTTATTTATGTGGATTTATACAGTAGTTATGAAATTTGTAATTAATTGAAAATCAATAACAAGTATAAATAAATAAAACCACTTACTCAGTCTCATAATCGCTTGGTCGCTGGTTCAAGTCCAGCAGGGGCCACCAGATTTTTACTTTAAAATCAGTATATTAAGCCATTATTAGACGAGTGGATTTTTTATTTTTATAGACCAGTGGCGACAAAATGGCGACAGGGATTTTTGAGCCTCCGCGATCTTAATTTTTTCATTGAACATTTTTAACTCAATTACACCAACCGAAAATTTTCTTTCAGTCAGTGACAATGTGCTTATGGGTTCAATTTATTTCAGGTTCCCAATAGACTCAAAACCGCACAGTGACTCCGTTCTGAAATTTTCCTTAGCCTGTCTTCGTAATCTAACTCCCCACGTAAAATAGAGTTTTCCTTTTAATATCATTACATTGATATTTTCCCCGCGATCCACTTTTGATCCAAAACGTGCAGGCGGGTGCGGTGTAGCGCGTTTTACGTCAGGTTTACGTTTATTTCGTGGGGATTGTGCAGCATGAGCATGCCACAGTAATGCAGATCCAAACGAACCATAGCAGGAGTGAATTAAGGGGTGAACGACGCTGTGTACGCCTGGCGGCGTTTGATAAGAGGTTCAGAATTAACATTTTTAAATAAGGTATTCTGACACTAAGTCAGGTAAAAACTTGACTCCTGATTAGGTTGATTTAAAGTTAATCATTATGATTTATCTTAAATCAAATTATAATGATTGGAGGTTCAAGATGAAACAAATTGAAACTAGAGTATTGACAGCTCATGTCCCACTTCCATTAGCAGATAAGGTTGATCAAATAGCTGAGAGGTTGGAACGTTCAAGGGGTTGGATAATGAAACAGGCCCTTGCGGCTTGGATAGCACAGGAAGAAGAGCGTGATCGTTTAACATTAGAGGCTATGTCTGATGTGGATGTCGGCAATGTTATTGATCATCAAGCTGTATTGGCTTGGGCTGATAGCCTTGATACAGACCAACCGCTGCCGGTGCCTCGTTAATGGAATTGAAATGGACAAGCAAAGCGCTTTCTGATTTATCGCGCTTATATGACTTTTTAGCATCAGAGAATAAGCCAGCGGCTGCACGGGCTGTACGTTCTCTGGCTAAAGCCCCCTCAGTTTTAATTACTAACCCGCGTATTGGTGAGCAGCTATTTCAGTTTGAACCACGTGAAATAAGATGGATTCTTGTTGGACAGTATGAAATTCGTTATGAACTTCAAGAGGATATTATTTATATACTTCGATTGTGGCACACCAGAGAAGACCGCTGATATAACATCATCAAAAAATAAACCTCGCCAAAACGAGGTTTTATTTACCTATGAGAACTTTATCCAATCACAGGCGAATACTTCTGTTTCAGGCCATCGGATTTATGAGCCGTGTTTCTTATCTCGCTGGCGTTCTGTGGTGTGCCAGTGTTTTGATGTGTATGGGCAGCGGTCAGTTTGGCCAGTTCCTTGACCACATCCAGCGTCTCTAACATCAAGGTCATCACATTAAGTTGCTGACTGCCTACCCAGACTACAGGGGCGACAATTTCCTGTTTGACGCCCGCAATGCTCTGCTTCAACAGGCCAATTTTCTCTATCAGCTTTTGGCCCACCTCGACATTGGCATCTTTGCCCACACTGGCAAGGTAATTGCTGGATGCGGCCAGACTGTAATCACCATCCGCCACCTGCTGCACTGCGCCTGCCAATAAGGTCGATGTGCCTAACACCAGGGTTTTATCTGTCGCTTGAATGGTGGTATCACGGGCAACCATAGTGCGGGTTTCCGTGTCGGTCTTGATTTCACGGTGCATAGACGATTCATTGATGGTCTGGTCAGTCTGGCGTATCCAGCTCCCTTCCTGTGTCACACGCTGCGAGACCTCTGCCCGCTGCTGCTGCAACTGTTCACCGGGTTTGATATCCGGCAGGGTATTGCCCTGACTTAGGGTCTGGCGGATAAACGGCTTATCCGGTCGCCCGCCCTCAAACGCGATTTCCACCACGGTGCCAACAGGCGGATACTGGAACAGGCCCGATTCACTGCCCGCCATGGGCAAGGGGAGCGGTACGGCACGATAAACCGGGGCGGCAGCGTCTTTGCCGTTATCATCCAGCAATTGCACATCGACCGCATAGCGCGGGCGGAACGGGTCAGAAATATCGCCGCTGACGGTGTTTTCGGTATGCGCTTCAATGCGGGCCAGTTTGGGCAAATGCAGTCCAGCCGATAATTCCGGGTAAGCGGCATCAATCTGACGCTGAGCGGGGGTTTTGTTTTCCTGTTGTCCGTTGGGCAACCATGTGATAGTCATGTTTTCATTGTTCAGGTTAACCTTACTCAGCCGTTGCTGATTGACCACAAATCCCGGTCGCAGGGATTGGATCATCGGAATCGTCATGGTATTGCCTGCCGACTGGCTCTGGCTGAATTCATTCGGAATTTCGACAGACTTCCCGGCAAACATCGAATGCGCCCAACTGCCCAGATAGACCGAACCATCTGGTAACTGGTGCCAGATATAATCGTCAATGGCAAAGACCTGTCCCAGATTCGCCAGTAGCTGGTAGCCCGTGCCGTTGTGGGTGTAGTGCGGGATAGGCCTATCCATATATGGCGCATTCGGTAAGGTGAACACCAAGCCGCTGTGTTCCTGCAACCAGCCTGCAATCTGCCGTAAGGTCGGATGCTGAAAAGAGCACGGCCATAGACGATCAAACACACCAACTAACTCACGCACAAACAGACGTTGGTAGCCGTTCTGGGCGGGTTGCGAACGTTCCACATAACCCGTAAACCAACGCAAAACTAAATCCGGGTAACCCACATCCAGACGGACAAGTTTTCCAGTGTAATCGGTAGTTGTTTCAGCCGTAATAAAACCACGGCCACAAGATGACAACTCCAGCATGATATTGGCGTCAACCAAATGAATTTCATCGCCGGAGAGATGAAGTCGGCTTATCGGTGTCATTATTTGGCTGGCCCTATCCAATCATTAATTGGTTTTAATACATAACGTTCAAACCAGCTTAATTCTTCTGGTTCTTCCTTGACAACACTTCCTCCGTGTCTTGTTTGTTTTTTCGCTTGAATATTGCTGGCTGCACGGGAATCACGTTTTTCCGCCACAGACAGGTGTTCCCGGAGTGTGAAAGAAACCTGCCACGCTTGTTTGCCGTCTACCTTGCTGGCATCAATGCTGCTGGTGAATGTGCCGATGCGAAAGTTAATGGCCTGTGCGGTCAGGTTGGCCACCCGGTAGCGTTTGAGGTTGCCGTTCTCTTTGGCTTCCGCTAAGGCAAACAAGCGGGAAAGGGTTTTCTGTTCAGTGAACGGAATAATCCCAGTGATACGCAGCTCTTTCGGCTTGATGCCCTGTTCGGCTACCGCCGTACTAGATGACTGCCCGCTCTGGTCTTGATCCTGAAACATCACCGACGGCGTGACGGTCAGGCTTTTTAACGGAATAGCTTCGCCATCAAGGGCGAGGGTGATAATTTGGTTCATGGAGCATCCTTTCTAATGGGCTGATATCGTCCCCGGCAAACAGGATCGCCAGCGTGTAAACGGCATCCGGTTCGGGGATGTTCTTACGTAATTTTTCTGCCACGTGTGCGCCGTTCCCTTTCCCGGCGAACGCCCAGACCGTGGCCGATTTTTCCGTCAGCCCGCTCATGGCATCAGTGACTTGCTGTAAAGCGGATTGCCGGGCGGAGGTAAACGCGGTTAACTGGGATTTTAACCCCGCGATACTGCTGCCTGCGCTGGCCTGTGCTTTGGCTTTTGCAATCAATTGTGCATTGACCGCCAGACGGCTGGCAGCAGTTGATAAGGGCTGTGGCAGCGGTAAACCACCGCCCAGCTTGCCCGGCAATTGCATTTTTGTTGTTGCCAGACTTTCCGCCGTTTTTGCCATCCGTTTGACCTGTGCCAGCACAGGCAGCGGCAGTACCGCCGCAAACTGTGCAAGCTGCTGCATAAATTCAGCATGGGTTTTGGCGCAGACCATCAGTATCAGGCTGTTGATATGGCCCGCACCCGTGAGTTTATTCGCCAGCGTGTCAATGGCGTTCTCCGGGCTTAGGTAACTGCCGCTGTCGGTTTGTTGCCCGATACCATAGATAAACGGGTGAACGGGCACAATGGCGGCGGTTATCCCCGATAAATCCGGGGACAGTTGCATAATCTTACGCTGCCAGTGCATTATTCGGGTTGCTCCGGCCAGTCAATATCGGGGGCAGTAGAACAATCTACCCGGTTGAGCAGGACACGGTATTTGCGCCAGACAATTAATGCGGATTTCTCTTCGTCGGTCGCCATGTTGAGGTCAACGGCATCCTGTAACGGGGCAATTTTATCTTTGGCGACGCCCATCCAGTATTGTTTTTCATGCTCTGACTGCTGCTGTAACTGTGCTGGTGTAGGCGGTGGATTTGTGAGGATATCAACTTCATCCTCGGTAATCGGCGTTAATCCCGGCTTAATCAGCCTATCCTGTGAACCGTCTGCCTTATACGCGTAAACCTGCCCGTGCTTATCTTTGTAGTATTTCATGCTCTCAGCTCCAGCCAATAAAAAACTTCGCCATTATAAGGAATGATCTGATATGTTTCTCCGGGCGGGATAATTGCGGTGACGCCCTGATTCTTTGGGGTACCCTCACTGCTGTACGCCGACCATGACCCAATATCCAGACCACCGCCAGTTTGAATGCCTGCTCCCATATAACCCGCACTGCTGGTACACCGAACAAAGACCGCAATAGGCTGACCGGTATCATTGCTATATAAGGTATTCGGCCTTCTCTGGGCAGTCACATTCTGCCAACGTTGCCCATAGCCCAGACCGTGGGTACTGAGTCTTCGGTCTAACAGTGGCTGACTATAGATAACCCACTTGTGATACTCATCATTGTTAGGCCATTTCTGACGCACGGCGACTTCACCACTGACGGCGGTATAGCGCTGGGAAATCATGCTGCCTGAATTCTGCACCTCCAGCACCCCGTACTGGGGCAATGGGTGAGGCCAGTCCCGGACAGTTGCCGGGTTATCTGCCAATACTGGGTAGTGACCAGAGACTACACAATCTGCAAATTTATCACCGCTGTTGATATAGCCTACTGGAGCACGGTTGATGGCCCCAATATCAGCGGCATTCAGATTGACATCCGCTAACAGGGTTTTTCCGTTGATTTTCCGGCTATTGGGCACGGCATCACTAGCCTGCTTGACCGTATCCCGTAACCCTAGATTGTCCACAAATGCCGCTTTATTCGGGATATCTGCCCCGTTCTGCGCTTTTTCGAGTCGGTTATTAGCGTTGTTATTAACAGCATTTAATGCTGAATTCGTCGCATAATCGCCTTTCGGTTGTTTCTCATTCAGCCCGTTCGATAGCACTGTTTTCGTTACATAATCCTGCTTAACCTTGCCCAATTCCTTTTGAAGATTAGCGATATCACGATCACTGAATGTTCCTTTGCTACGCAAGTCAGTGACATTGCCGTTCTCATCAATTTGGGCAATTGCAAACACATAATGCGGGTATCCTGCTGCATCGTTATAGTTTTTCAGCTCATTAGCGACCGTAATTTTAACGGCCGTTTTCCACTGGCTCACCAAATTACCCTGATAGCTAAAATCCACATACACACGGGTATTGCGCAGGCTGTTTAACGTCTGGTCAAATTCCAGCATCCCGCGAAGCCCGCCAATATAGGCCAGCCCTTTCTTCACCAAATATTGTTCACCCTGACGTACTACAGCAAAGCTATCACCGAAAAAGGCCGCCTCGCCGTAACTGTCGGTGTTAATCAGGCGCTGCATTTCGTCAATGCCCGTCAAACGGGCGGTAAAATCAATCTGCCACGTTTCCGCCGTGGTGGTTATCGCCGTCTCTTTCGCCGCGCCGTCAAACTCCAGCAGGAACGAGCGGGTTAACACATTGCCCTGCAAGCCGTTGGCGGTTTTGATTTTCTTCTGGGTCGGCGCATGGGTGATCATGCCAATCACACCGGACGCCTTATTAATAAGACCAATCCAGTTAAAATCAAAATTGCCCACTTCCGTACCCAGTGTGACGCTGTAAGCCACTGCGTTTTCACTGGCCAGCCCGGTTTTATTCACCGTCTGACGGTGTACGATTTGGCTTTGCGCAGGCAATTTCTCATCACGGCTGATGGGTTGAGCGGGATCTAAATCCGGTACATATGCGAAAACAAATTCATCCAGTACCACAGGATTGCCTGCGGCCACTTGCTGGGTCTTCCATTTTTCAAAGTCTGTCGTGATCACTGAAGACATACTATTTCCTTATAATGACGCACCGTAGGTGATATTCGGTGCTGAACTTTCCTTGAGGCGGGCTCTGTCACAGACGGCAACGCCTGCGATATGCCCCACTTTCAATAATAATGGCTGCGTCGGGATGGCAGCAGCATAAGTGCAATATTCAGCACCCACGCTACCCACTCGCATTAACAGTTGGTTTTTGGCTATCACTTCAAAACGGTAACGGCGGCAGGTGCGGCCATACTGGCTGATGATATTCATCAGCAAATCGGGGTTAGCCGCTATCTGGCTATCACTGAGACGCAGGATAATCACATCCCAGTCGATGTCCGGCTGACGCTCCAGCAGTTCCACATAACCCACACCTAACCGTTCAAAAATGGCAATAAACCCCGCGATGCTGCCGGCATCTTTGGCATTGATAAACGCGTACTTCACCCGCTTGCGAAACAGGGGCAACGGTTCACCGTTAAAACGTTGGATATCCCGCTGATAGGCCAGCACCGATAACAGTGCTTCGGAACAAGTTTCCGCATCCAGTTGTGCCAGCGGCCATGTCAGCCAGTCGTAAACCTGCATCCAGAATGCCCGTGCTGCATTGAGCAGTTTGGCGGGTTCGCCCTTATCCATCCATGAGGGCAGGGCCAGTCGCTTAAGGCGTTCCGTAAACTCAGACATTCTTTACCTCCACAGAGAGCGTTTTCAGCCTCGGCACACTCAGCTCACTGAGAATATCCCCCAGTGAAAAGGTCAGGGATTCAATCTCACTGAATTCACGGTGAATTTCCCGCCCTAAGTTGGAAAAGGAAAAACGCGAGTACGGCCACGTTTTTTTCACCGCATACTGACTGTTTTCCCGGAATGCGCAGCGGATCAGGTTTTCCACATCCCGTTTCAGGGTCGCTATCTGCTCCTGATTGTAGTTCGCCAGACTGACCACAAACAGCGTGACCGATAAATCATGCTGGGTTTCCGGCATCGGCAGGCACTGCATATCATCGCCATGCCCGTGATGGCCCTGATTGGTGATGTAATCGTTCACCGCCTCAATAAACGGCTGACTGGTTACACCGGAATCCAGCAACAGATAGGCATTAGCTGTACCTGCCCCACGAGGTGCATCATGCAGAAAGAAGATGCGGTCAATGCTTAATCCCGCCACTGCCGCCATCATGCCGCGGTAAACCGCATCGGTATGATAATTGCCGACGAGGTTATATTGGTTGCGGCAGCGGTCACGCAATTCATCATCGGATTCCGCATCCGCACCGGGGGTTAACAGCCAGCCTTCTTCATTTTGTACCCGTGCAATGCCGGACACGGCTACAGGCAGGATACGAAAATAACCGGGTGCAAGGTTAAAGGCGCCGCCTGCGGCATCGGCCGCGACAGGCAACAAGGCACTGCTGACCCCTTCGGCTATCACGACACTTTCCGTGGTGCTGACCCGGTAAATTTCGCCGTTAATGCGCTCAGTCTGGATCACCGTTCCCGCTGGCACTGTCACCGCCGAAGCGCCCGCCGCTTTATAAAAACGGAGCACGCCCTGTGCGGCAGAAGCAGGTTTACGTTTCAGGTTGACGCCCCAGGCAAACATATCCAGCCATGAACCCGATGCCGTGGCTAAGTACATGTTTTTCAGCGTCACGTTGATTAACGCCTCTTTGAGCCACAACACCGGGCGCGTGACAAGGGTGTTAATCAGCCGCCAGAACGGGGACATGCGCGAGGTGTTAGTGATCAGCCCCGCCTCATCCACCACGTTGGCAAAGGCTTTGCTGATATCGGCCTCTGTGGTCGGCATCCCGCTGTCACGCAACACCTTTTCATAATCAATGGTTGGTTTAGTGTCCATTTCCCACACTCACATTAATACGGCCAAAATCGTAGGTTTCTGCCGTGATCCATAATTTGGTCGGTGATTCTTCATTGATGCTGACGGTGCCCGGAATAATCCGCTCATCATTTTCGATTAGAATCACTATTTGAGTCTGAATATCCGCCCGTAATGTCGGACTGCGTTCAGCAATTAAATTTGTTGCCAGACCACTTTCAATAATCGCGTGAACACAATCCTGCCCAATAGAAATCCGGTTATTACAAAAATGCGGTTCATTCCCTGAATTGAGCGTGAAATCACGCTCATTAATTAATAAATCAATATATTTAGGCTCATCCATAGGCCACGTGTTCCCATTCCGTAAATTGATCCGGCGTCATGCCATTGGAAACATTGAATGTCACACTTTCAATGCGGCGGCTGTTATCATTAATAGTCTGTGAATTTGATGTCACTGACTTCATCAGCCCCTGCCTTCCAATCCCTTGCGTTTTCCCGCCAGTTAAAACATTCCCGGTTTCAAGTGGCTTAATCGCGTTGACAGGCTGAACGAGCGCTTGCGGCTGGTCCTGCAACAATCCATTGGATTGAGCCAACATCTTTTGTGTTTTTTCTCCGATGCCTGTATTAGGCACAGCGGCTTTGGTTACAGGTTCAACGAGAGTCTTCTGCACTTCCATTGTTTCAATACTCACGCCCGGAATGTGGTTTAACTTCTCAACAATGCTGTTATAGATCCCCGCGAATGACGTTTTCAGCCAGTCCCATAATCCGCTGAACAAATTGCTGACACTGTCCACCATATTGGAAAAAGTATCGGCCAGTGAAAAGCTGCTGAACCAGTTACACAGGTTATTCCAGCCCTCAGCAATCCAGTCCCAGACCGCGCCAAAAATGCCTCCGACCCATTTCACATAAGCTGCCACAACCTTAAAGGCAGCAGTGTTCATAATGGCGGCTTTAATGGCATCCCAGTGCTTAATCAACAGGTAAATGCCAACAGCCAGCAAGGCAATCGCAGCGATAATCAGTAATATGGGCCATGACATAAAGCTGAATGACAACCCCGCCAAGAAAGCGGCAATCCTGATCGCCACTAAAACCCCGCGCAATATGCGCAAGGTGGCATTCCAGACGATAATCGCCCCGTTACACAGCCATACTGCCGCCGTCCACAGTTTCATCACCAGCGTACAGGCAACCCAGATCCCTTTAAGCCCCAACCAAATAAACCGGGACACCCCCATCACTATATTGGCGACAGCCCCCACAACGGCAAAGTTCATAATCACAAGCGTGATATATCCAACCCAACGAGCGATATTGGGGAACAATTTCATCCAGCGCACCAATACCTGGCTGGTATCGGCGAGCCGGTTAACCAGGGGTTTTATAACCGGCAGTAATGCTGAACCAATCAGAATATGCAGGTTTTGCCAGATTGCCTGTAGCCGTTCCCACGGATCAGCCATCTGTGCTGCCATTTCGCGGGTACGTTCCATCCCATCATTTGCACCTAATGCAGCCATGTTCTTGTTTAACACATTAACATCGTTGAAAAGCGCTTTGACTACCACAGCAGAGTCACCAAATGCTGCTTCAATCTCAGCCTGAGCTTTCAGATTACCTTCGATGCTTGTACCATATTTGGCCTGGAGTTGTTGCAGCATTTCCGGCATGGAAAGCATCTGGCCGGAAGCATTAACAAAACTCAGTCCCAGACTTTTCGCTCCACCCGTCGCGACAGATAAAAATGTCTCATAAGCGCGACTGGCATCGCCTCCCAACGTGCTCTGTAACTGCCCCAATACAGCCAACTGTTCATCTATCCCAACACCAAAATCTGTTCCTGCTTTACGGGTATTTTCCAGCATCTGTGTCATTTCGGGCATACTGGTGCCGAATGTCTGCGCCATAAAAATAGCCTTGCCTGACAGCTCCTCAGCAAACTGAAGATGTCCTACGGACTCGGCATGGTCGGAGAACAGGTCAAACATTTTCCCCATATAATTTGCCGCATCTGTTGAGCTGGTTTTCAAAGCAACGGCGGTGGTATTGGCAATTTTGGTCATCTGGGGCAATTCCGTTTGCTCCAGCCCTTGTACTGCCTTGTTAATTTCCGTCGCTGATTTCACAAACTCAATGGCTGATTTGCCATATTGTGAGCTAAAGGTGACAGAATCTTTGGCGATTTTTGCCATAATGCTGCTATCAATTCCCTGTAATGAGGCTGATTGCAGGGCATCATCCATTTGAATGGCTGGCTCAAGGAAGCTATGCGTTGACCAGAAGGAGTCAGCGATTGTTTTCCCACCCGCCGAAATTTTGCCAAATGCCTTTTGTGATTCCTCTGCAACGCCAGAGACTGCATTTTTTATACGATCAAGTGGTTCTGTAACCCTATTAATTAGATTTAATATAAAATCGAGCTGACTCATGGCTCACCTTTTAATGCCAATGCAATTCCATTTGCAGTTGCAATACGCGTATATTCCCAATATCGATTATCTAACCAAATTGCACGGGCTAAATTTTCCGTATCATCATTTTCATTTGGTAAATAATGACGACGCAAAGTTAAGGCTTGCTCGAATAAGCTATTGTCGATAGCCCTAACCCGTGCATTTAGTTTTTTATTTCAATTTCCAGTTTTGGTGCATATTCGGAATTAATTTTTTCAACCAACTGCATTGCTGCACCCGGAATTTGTAACAGTTCATCAAGAGCAGGTTTAGAAGCAGACTGAACAATACGTCGCAAATAAGTCACAATCGGCACAATTTTATTGTCCATTGTCATGTCATTAATCATGTTATTGTAAGCGACAATATTAGGCTCAAATTTAATTTCATTTCCGCTAACCATTAAAGTAATCATTTTATTTTCTTTGGTCATGATTTAATTCCTTTCTTTTATCCATTGATAGTTTATTCGATTATTTTGATAAGCATCGTCCCTGATGCAATGAGATCCTTAATTACACGAATGTAATAAAAGTTTTCTCATCCTCTTCCATAAATATCTGTGTTTACCCGATCAGATTACGGGTTAATTCTGCTTCGAGATAGGGAATACCATTAATACGCACAAAATCAGGTGAAGTGACAACAAATTTAATTTTATGTGTCATCACGCTACCACCTTTAGGGTCAACATCCAGAATATCACTCACGATCAGTTTGCAACCGTAAGCTTCGACTTTCATTTCCTCATTTCCTGCTTTGGCATACCACATCAGATCAACAGGCTGAATACCGCGCCATGAACCCGCAGCACGCGCTTTCGCTGTCACGATATCCAAATACTTAGTACTGAGTTCAATTTCACCTTCTGCTGTTACATCACCGGAGATATAACCATCCGGTATGCCCTGTGTTTGGGCAGCGGCTGTATTGTCAGTAACGGACAAACTGACCTTTTCCGCATGAACCAGATCCCCATCCATATTAAAATCGACCGACTGACCGGAAATACGCTGGCTCATTTAATTCCCTCCCAAATCCAGCAACAAACTCGCCGTGATCCCTTTCGGGCATTCGTAAGTGCGAATAGTGATATAAATTTCTACCGTGTTTTTATTACGCCATGTGATAACAATGTCACCATCCTGAGGTGATTTCACTTCACCCGGAAATGTCACACCATTAATTTCCGTACTACGGGACATTTCACGTAAAGTACGGGCGAAATATGCCTGATGCGTTGCGATGCTGCCCGGTGTACTGTTTAGACTGCGATCAGCAATTTTAGCGATGGCCTGCAAACGAATACGGCGAGCGACCTTATCCACAACACGCAGATTTTCGATGCTCTGGTAATCTCCGCCTTCCACATCCAATGTGCGACCATCTGACCAATACATACCATCGTAATCGGGATACCACATTGGCACACTGAAACGTAATTTTTCCAATGCTTGTAGTGTTGCTAAATCAATCGGCTTCCCTGCACCATCAAGCGGAAAATCTGTTGATCCCAGATCCATCAATGGCCCTGTCTGAACTCGTGCCGGGCTGTCAGCCACAGTGACAGCACGATTGCACAAACGGCCAGCCAGTACACCGGCTTCATTGCCCCATAGAGACGGCACTAATTGGATCGATGAAACTGCTTCTCCTTTTTGCAGATCAGCCAGACGAGTAACATAATCCGACCAGGTTTCTTTCGGCTGTGGGCCTTCAACAGCCAAAATAGCCCATTGCCAACGTCCAAATTTAGCAATGGTATTTGCCCGCAAAGTCTGTGCAGCCTTGATAATGGCTTTAGTTGCACCAACTGTCAGCACATATCCTTCTACACTGGCAACACGTTGTGCTGCTGTTACCACTTCAACAAAGGCCAGTTCATCTGCCGATTCCGGCAAAACATGGACATACCCAGACCAGTTTTGTCCTGCGTTTGCCATCGCCGCCAGTACGTTACGTTTCAGAGTGGTATTTGTTGTTCCCAATACAGAATCAAAATCCGTCTGAGTATTTACAGAGATCGTTTTGCCTGTGTTGGTTTTTCCCGTCCCAACAAAGAGCAATACGCGCTCTATTTCCTTGGTTTCGCCTTGCAGTTGGTTAACTTGGTTAACCTGCACATGTGGCCACATAATTTATTCCTTTATTTATGTTTTATTTGTTCAAGGTTGCAGATGTGTTTTGCATTCCTTAAATCTGCCCATTAATCGTCGTCAGATTTGTCCAACAGGTGTTCCTGATTCGTCCACAATATGAATAACACCGTTTTCAGCAAACCAGATTTCAGGGGTTGCCAGCAGCCAACGCTTGCCATCAAAGGGGACAATACCGTTTTTATCCTCACGCATAATCACAGGTTCTGACAGTGATAATGACACGACAACAACGGCCGTTTCTTCATTCACTTTGACAGTCATCGTTGGGCATTCCTGTCCCTGATTGCGATCCCTCAATTCATCATTTTGCTCTGTCAGCCAGGCGTTGATTAACAGTGAGATATATCGAGGATCGTATTCTCTGTATGGAAAACTCCCCCACTTAATCACTGCCTTATACTTTTGGATAAACATCTGGTATTGTCCCAACCCTAAATCCCGTTGAGCCGGAATAAAGCGGATTTCTCCCATTTCACTGGTAAATTCCATTTTACACGTGAGTTCTGGTAGGTTTTCCCGTAAAAATGTTGTTAATTGCTGTAACTTATTCATTTCATCCATCTCGCTTTCAGTTTCAATCCTTTCATTTTTACGGGTAAAAAAACTACGGGTAAAAAGCCGCCTTAGCTCATAAGCGGGTGGCAATCCTTCGCCGATGCGTTCTTACACATAACCCCTTCCGTTTGAATCAAATGTATTATTGCGGATCTATTAAAATGCTGCGAAGGGTTTAGTTCTGATAAATTCGGATATAACTCAATAGCCGATTCAAAGCGAAATCATCTGCAATTTAAGGTGCTTCTTTCTTGATGACCTGATTCTCCATAACGTCATTATCCGACAAAGCAGTTGTTGATGATTAAATAACCAAACAAAATAGAGATGAGAGGTAAGTATTGAGATGTAAATATGAAGAAATTGCGGCTAGTTGATGGAAGTGATAGGGGTGACTGAATTCACCCCAAGGGTATGAGTTCGATAAAATATGACTTTATATCAAGCAACAGAGTTGACTTTCAACAAATCTAATGCTGCTTGGCGTTGTTGTGGATTAAGGTTGTTGATCACGGTCTGCAATAACTTATCGCCAGTTTTAGCACTGGGGCTTAAGGTATGCGAAAAAATCAGATTCATGACGAATCGATAACCACACTCAATGTCAGAACACATACAGTAAAGATCGGCAATTTCAGGGTGCTTTCGATTGGTTTTACTGATGGCAGCCTTGGCACCACATTCAGGGCAAATAATCTTTAATACGCGCATCTTATTTATTTCCAAAGAATTTATTTTCAGTGACTTCAAGTTGTTGCGTATTTTACCCTAAACGTGTGTGTTCTTATTTAATAGGGATATGTGATATCACTGATACATCAGATGCTTTCTGGTTCCAGCCACAGCAACGCATCACCGGGGTTCACGGTGTTACCCGGCTGGCAACTGATACGCTTGATTCGCCCAGATTGTGGTGCATAAATAACCAGTTTCATCTTCATAGCCTCTACAATGATCAACGGCTGCCTTTTTGTCACTTCATCACCAGGTTTGACTAATATCTTCCAGATATTTCCATTCATATCCGCACTGATTTGTACTCCACTTTCATTGATATCAGGCCATTGAGATTGTTCCTCAATGTTTAAAACCGCGCTTTCCTCCTCCTGGGGAATCCATGCCATATATACACATGTACATACCCCCAATACCCACGGTTCCTTCTGCGGTAAAGGTTCGTGCCGGATTGTATTTCAAACTTAACAAGCGATGTCTGGGGTCGATAGGAACCGCACACGGTGCCCCTAGATATACATCTCCCAGACCAAGGATCAAGTAACTGGCATTGAATATAATATGGCGTACTGCTTCCCGATCCGGCAGTCCATTAATGCGCTGAATAAAATCAACATTATTAGGTAACCAAGGCGCACGGGTACGCACAGTATCCTGATAACGACTGACAGCACCAAGTGTTGCGCTGTCTTCAAATGCCAACGGCAAATGTATAATGCGGGATGGTACTTTCATCGTACTGACATCACCAAGTTGCTCCTCTAAAGACAGTAATAAAGCCACAAGTCTCTGCTGATCAATTTGCCGATTGTCATAACGGATTTGCAGGGAGCGTACACCAGGAGCAATTTCTTTGATCCCCACCTCTGCTAAGTCATGTAGTTTATCCATCAGTAAGTGGATTCGCAGACGTAATGCCAGATCCAGAACATTCTCGCCATATTCAATCAAAATATAGCTGTCACCCGCCTGACGATAAACAACGGCTGGCGTAGAATCAGTATAGAGTGCAGAAATTTCACTGCCCGTACTCACGCCGCTATCAATACGTACCTCTTCAATATGTACATCATCGGGAAATTTAACTTCTGTCAGTACGCCCGGACTGGGCTGAAAATTCTTCAGCGGATTTTCTGCATACAGGCGAACTTCAATGGCAGTACCGACTGGGGCACGGTTTAAATACTGCCAATCGATTGGCAGATCAGCAGCAACCCGTAACATGCATTCCACTAAATCGAGTCCGGTGACACACTCAGTTACAGGATGTTCAACTTGCAGACGGGTATTGACTTCAAGGAAATAGAATTCACCCTGTTCAACATCGTAAATGTACTCCACCGTACCTACACTGCGATAATTCACTAACTTGCCCAATTGTACTGCGGAAGCCAATAACGCAGTTCGGGTTTGTTCTGACAGGTTAGGAGCAGGAGCTTCCTCCACAACTTTTTGATTGCGACGCTGTAAAGAACAATCACGCTCTCCCAGTGCCACGACATTGCCCTTACCATCACCAAATATCTGTACTTCAATATGACGAGCCTGCCTGATACATCGTTCCAGAAATACGCCAGCATCACTGAAAAACTGTTCCCCAAGATGACGTACACTTTCCCATGCCTGACGCAGTTCATTGACATCATGACAGCAGCTCAGGCCAATGCCACCACCACCCGCAGTACTTTTCAGCATGACGGGATATCCGATAACCTCAACCGCACTAAGTGCCTCATCCAGTGAGTTAAGCAACCCCGTTCCCGGTGTCATCGGTACACCCGCTTCTGCGGCCAATTCACGAGCCCGGTGTTTCAGACCAAATTCGGCAATTTGCTGTGATGTCGGGCCAACAAAGACAATACCTGCTTTTTCACACGCTTTTGCAAACAACACACTTTCAGACAGAAACCCATACCCCGGCCAGATCGCTTCCGCATTACTCTGTTGCGCAGCATCAATAATTTTATCGATGCACAAGTAACTCTCACCGGCTTTTTCCCCATGCAGCGGCAATGCCATATCTGCTGCTTTGACATGTTGTGAATTTTTATCTGCATCTGAATACACAGCCACGCTAACAATACCGAGGCGTTTCAGAGTGCGGATCGCACGACAGGCGATTTCACCACGGTTAGCAATCAATACAGTCTTAAACATCTGTCGCCTCCTGACTGATGATCCAATTACGCCAGCCACCAAATTCAGTAATATCAGTTGCACCATTCAATGCTATCGGTTCACAGATAAAACCTTTTACCCATCGTCCATCCGCTAATTCCAGTGAACCGATGCCAAGTGGAGGAGGAACTTCGGCAACAAATGCACCAAAATAGGCCAGTGGGATATCCCAAAGCTCAATACTTATCGCAGCACCTTCAACACTACGCACTAATCCGGGTTTGGCGGGATGAGTATTGGCGAGCGCATAAAGCCGATAACAACCGGCTGTTTGAGTGGTTTCAACAAATACGGCCTTACGATCAATAAGTTGGTAATTCAGTGACATGCCCCGAAGATGAGCACCAACCACCGCTACACGAATATGTTGTTCTGACGGCGATAATTCTGTTCCGGCTCCAGCAAATGTTTTTCCTGTTGTTTCAAGAGACGATGCACCAAGAGATAATGCCCCTGGAGGCAATGTAAGGTGCTGTTGCCAACGGAGCCCGAAGGATGCAAGTGCACGATCATGCCAGGCAGGTGCAAGTAAGGTAATACCTGCTGGCAGCCCATCAGACCGGAAAGGTGCAGGTAAAGCGAGTGCGGCGAGATCGGCCAGATTGGTAAAATTGGTATAAGTGCTAAATTCTGAGTTATAGCGAATCGGCTCCTGCTTAATTTCTTCAATAGTGCTGCCAAAGCAAGGATTATAGGAGCAACAAAAGCGCTCGCAATCGAACTGGCAAAACGAAAAATCACCGTGAATTGCATCGCGCCGGGGCTGATTGACACAGATATGGTTCAAATTGAAGAGCCTGTTTTAAAAGAAGCGATGCATATGATCCCGATGAAACGTATGGGGCAAACCCATGAAGTTGCTGGTCTTGCCAGCTATTTGCTAAATTCATAAATCTTTTCATTCATCAGTATTAGTTTTTCTCATTGTATCTATCTGATAGAAAGGTCTATAGTCCGCACAACTCAAGATTCTTGAGCAACTTATCTACTGCTTAAATCACCAAGATATATACCAGTCCTTGGCATATATCATTATTGCTATTCGGCAAGATCTTGATGAGAAGCAGCGCATATCTGGCTGATTTTTTTATGTGGAGACGACAGTAGTGAAACTGCTGCGCAAAAATGACAGTGCATTTGTACCTGTCGCGGGCTTGACTGTATTTGCGATTGCTTCTGGTTACTTGATGAGCTTAATTCCATTATCGATGGCAGGTTTCAGCATCGATACTGGCTATGCTAGCTGGTTAGCCAGTGCTTATTACATAGGTTTATTAATAGGATCAATAATGATTGAGCCTGTTATTGCCAAAATAGGACATCGTTTTTCATTTGTCAGTTTTTTATTGCTTTTAGCTGTAACGGTTGTGGTATTACCTTTTTTTCCCAATAAAGAGATCTGGTTGCTTGTTCGTTGTATAGCGGGAATTGCCGTTGCCGGTATTTTTGTGGTGGTTGAATCTTGGTTATTGATTGGCGATAGCCCCAAAGAGCGCGCCAGGCGTCTGGGTCTTTATATGACATCACTCTATGGGGGGACAACACTCGGTCAACTGGGCATCGGTTTTATTGGTACGCAGGGAATAATACCTTTCGCCGCTATTCTGGCTCTGTTACTGATTGCCACTCTGCCCCCGTTATTTGTACGTCATGGACAGCCACCGATACTGAATCACCAACGCTTATCGCTAAAAAAAATCACCCGGTTCAGTAAGCCTGCAATTGTCGGCTGTATGACATCAGGAGTTGTGATGGGCACTATCTACGGTCTGATGCCGCTATCATTAAGCCAAAGTAAGTTCAATACTGAACAGGTTGGGGTATTAATGGCTGCGATTATTCTGGGTGGGATGGTAATTCAACCGATTATCAGCAAACTGTCTATTATAATAAGTAAGATACTGTTATTAGCAATGGCTTCACTGCTCGGCGTGTTTGCCATAGGCATAACTTATCTTTCTGAAAGTTACCTTATCATGATTGTGGCACTCGCACTTTTAGGGATGTCTTCTTTTGCCCTCTATCCCATTGCCATCACACTTGCTTGTGACAAACTGGATTCATCCTATATTGTCGCAGCAACACAAGTTATGTTGTTAAGTTATAGCATCGGCTCTGCTATCGGCCCATTAGGAGCAGGAAGTTTTATGTTTCAACACGATACAATTCAGCACAGCGTGATTCAACACAGTGGGGCTATGCAAAACAACGGGTTAATGAACTTCTTCTTCCTTGTCTTACTGACCACTGCGGTTTATATGCTGCTGGCAGGTCTTTGCCGCAAAGATCGTGTATTGGCAAGTTAACTTATTAATGTAGAGGTATTTAATGCAGATACAGAAAGCCACCTAAGATGATTTCGCGACACTTATCCAGATCTGGGAAGCCTCTGTCCGGGCGACTCATAATTTTCTGCCTCAGGGTATGATCGACGAATTACGGCCATTAATCCAGAACAGTTACTTACCCAATAAACTTTTTTCCGCTCAGAAATTGATGGGCAAGGAAATCCATTCCCGTTACTACATATGAAACTTGCTTAACACCTATACCCAATGGATTTCAAGTTGCGTCGCGACGGCAAGGGAATGACAAATTCGTCGGGAATGAATTTGCCCGGCCAAAAGCTGGCCTCCGGAGAGAGGCAATTTGAAAGACAAAGGGGATATCTCCTGGAGTGATATTTAATATTTCATAGATAATCGCTTATCAACATAGATTTGATAATATACCAATCGTCATTGAA